>JAUYCY010000173.1 GCA_030692055.1 Candidatus Omnitrophota bacterium
CAAGAATGTGGAGAGATTAATTTTAGAAGACAGGGTAGTAAAACGTGATGTTGAGTTACTTAACTCGCATCTCGAGGTCTGATCCCTTTTGCTTCATCTCGAGGTCTGACCCCTTTTGCTGCACCCGCCACATTCTCTTACGGCAATTTATAAACTAATTGACAAAACATCTTGGGTTAGATATATAATATTCCCTTGGTAAAGAAGAACGAATGAAACTTACGATTTTTCTGCGCTTGATATGATATGTTCATTGTCCCTTGCGCCTATATACCGGTTAAATTTCTGTGAAATTTAACCAGAGCGCTGCGGGTTAATTCACGCTATTATTTTTTCTACGTGCGGATGTACTTGAAAAAATAATGCGTTCATTAAGGAGGTTCGATGTTTAGGGAAAAAATCAAAGTATTTGATTGCACGATCAGAGACGGCGGCCTTATCAATAACCATCAATTTGATACTAGGTTTGTCAGGGAAGTCTATAAATCTTTATCCGAAGCCGGCGTTGATTATATGGAGATAGGCTATAAAAACTCCAAGAGGTTATTTTCCGAGAATGAGTATGGGAAGTGGAAATTTTGCGACGACGAGGTAATAAAAGAGGCGATCAGCGGCATAAAGTCCAAAACAAAAATTTCTATCATGGTAGACGTTGACCGCGTGGATGTCGAGGATGTCAAACCGCGTAAAGATAGCCCTGTTGGTATGATACGGGTTGCTTCGTACGTGAAAGACATTGATAAAGCCATATATCTGGTTAATCATTTTGCTGACAAAGGATATGAGACAACCGTCAACATTATGGCTGTATCACACGCTTTAGATAATGAATTAACCGAGGCGTTGCAGCAGCTTGATAAAGAATGTAAGGCAAATGTGATTTATATTGTAGATAGTTTCGGCGCCCTCTATCAGGAAAGCGTAGAATTTTTGGTTAAAAAGTTTCAGAGTATTTTAAAATCAAAAGAAATAGGAATTCACGCGCATAATAATCAGCAGTTGGCCTTTGGTAATACCATTGAGGCGATAATTCATAATGCTAATTTTGTGGATGGCACTGTTTATGGGTTGGGCAGGGCTGCCGGAAATTGCCCTTTAGAGCTTTTAATCGGATTTTTAAAAAATCCGAAATTTGACATTCGTCCGATTTTAGACCTTATTTCCAAAGAGTTTGTTCCGCTACGGGAAAAAATGGAGTGGGGCTACATTATTCCTTACGCGATAGCCGGAATGCTTGATGAGCATCCTAAAGCCGCAATGGCGCTGCGTAACAGCGACAAGAAAGAAAACTATAGAGAATTTTACGAGAGTTTAGTGGGAGACGATTTGGATTAATGGACATACCGAGATTTAAAAAATTACCATTAATGGGAATATTGCGGGGTGTAGATACCGAGGTAATTGAGCCTTTAGCAGAAGCAATTGTCGCCTCGGGCATAGAAACTGTCGAGATAACCATGAATACATCAGGTGTCTTGCAATTGATTAAAAAAATGGCGAAAATTTCAAAGCAGCGCCTGTTTGTCGGCGCCGGCACAGTGCTTGATTTAGAAATGCTTAAAGGCGCTTTAGATTCAGGCGCGACCTTTGCGGTTACGCCGGTTTTGGTGGAAGAGGTAGTTGGCTACTGCGTCAAACATAATATCGCGGTTTTTCCCGGAGCGTTTAGCCCGCAGGAAATATATAAAGCCTGGTCTAGTGGCGCAACCATGGTCAAAGTTTTTCCGGCGAAAGTTTTGGGCCCTGCGTATTTTAAAGAAATAAAGGGGCCTTTTAGCCAGATAGAACTCCTAGCTTGCGCAGGTGTGACTGCTGAAAATTTAAAAGACTATTTTTCTAGTGGCGCAGCGGCTATTGCCTTCGGTGCCAGCATTTTTAAAAAAGAATGGCTGGTAAAAAAAGATTTTATAAAAATAACCGAAAGCATTCGCGCAATTCTTGCCAGCTACGCGGCTTTTGCAGCTAAAAGCCATTGCCCTAAGAGCGGTGAGTGTAATAACGGAGCCAGACCTCGGAATTAGAATTTAGTTTAGACAAACCACTCTTCGCTCCGGAAGTTGAAAAATAATAAACCAAATCCCACCTCGTAGGTGGGCTTAGAAGGAGGACGTGCGTGAACAAAAAATTGATTATAAGCTTAGTGTTAATATTTTTATTTTCTACTCCATATATTTTCGCCGAAATTATTATCCTTAAATCAGGTAAAACCGTAGAGGGGAAAATAATTGAAAAAACAGATAAGAGCATAAAGATATATATTGAAGGAATACCTATAACTTACTATTTTGATGAGATTGACAGTATTGATGGAAACAAAATAAAGCTTCTACTACCAATAGAAACAGCCAATAATAAAAACGAAATCTCACCAGTATCACAAAAGAAAGAGATGTCCCTTAAGGAAACAAGTTCTCCTGGCCAAATTAAAGATGCAATATCTCGCGAAAACTGGATAAATAGCAAATCTATAGCAGATTATTTACAGCAACTACGACAGATTACCCTTGAAGTACAACAAAAAGGGATGCCTATAATGCAAAAATTAGAAGATAAATCTAAATTAAACGAAGTATTCTCTGAATTACAGGCGCTTAGTTTGGAAACTAAAAAAAGAATGAACGAGTTAATTCCACCCATAGAATTATCAACTTTTCATCAGTTGCAAATGGAAAGTTTTGATTATGGACACTTGGTTTGTGTTGCTGGGCTTAACAAAGACTTGGATAAGGCTGATTCGTATTATCTGAAACAATCTGAAACGGTTAAAAAAGAACAGGAAGAATTCAAGCGCGTATGCATCGCGCACGATTGCTCCCCAGAAGTTATTCAACAAATTGATCAAAGGATTGAAGAAGAGGAAAAAGAGATAAGACGTATCAAGGGGCTACATTCAAAAGATCCTCAATGGAATTAATTAGTTCTGGAATAATGAGGCAGGTGCTGCTCGCCACAGATACAAAATTAATGTAGGTGGGTTTGCCTATGGTGGAGAATTAGGCTGACCAGTGCAGAAAATCTACCCTCAATAACAATGCCTCGCTATCCCGCCTAGCGTTTCTTACTTCAATATCTTGCGGTATAGGAAAGTATACCCTAAAGGGCACAAGTAAAAATGCGTCGTGGTAATGAGAAAAGTTCAAGTTTGTGTCGTAGCTACCGCAAGGAAGTTCAAGGTTGTGAGCTTGCCAACTTCGTTGGCAAGTGAACTTTCTTGAATTAACGGCTGATTCAAGTTATAATTAATACCTTACGCAGTCAGGATACAGTTATAACTGAGATTTACAGGGGCTGGAATGAGGTTTCTCATGGGATTGATATCGCTTTTATTTAGTAATCCGGTGTTATTTGCTATATTGGCTGTATTGCTGCTTTATTCTATTATTGCCCATGAAGTTGCTCATGGATGGGTTGCGCATCTTTTTGGGGATGATACTGCCAAGAGTTATGGCCGTTTAACGCTTAATCCGCTATCGCACATTGACCCGGTAGGAATGCTTATGCTTTTTTTCGTTGGGTTTGGCTGGGCAAAACCGGTACCGATTGATTATTATCGTCTAAGAAATTCCCGTATTGGCTTAATTGCCGTTTCTTTAGCCGGTTGCTTAGCAAATATATTCATTGCGACCATAGCGATATTTTTTTTGCAGCTTCCGGCCATAAGTACCAACCAAGTGTTACTGGCAATCCTTTCAATTGTCGTTAGAATAAATATTATCCTTGGAGCTTTCAACTTGATTCCTATACCGCCGCTTGATGGCTCAAAAATTCTTATGGGATTTCTTCCTTTAAGCGGCCAGAAAATTATGGCGCGTCTTGAGAGATACGGCTTTTTTATAATCATCATTCTGCTTTATGCCGGCATCCTTGATCCCGTAATAACTTTTATACAGAATTTAATTTACGCGATGATTGGTTTGTTATTTGGATTGTTTAAATAATTGGAGAATAAGAAGTCTAATTCCGGGGACACAATTGGTTCGGCTACGCTCAGTACAGAAGGGAGGTCGAATGAGACCCAGATTTATGGCAGCAGTAGCGAACATAAATCTGTTGGTCGAATTTGACCCCACACCCAGCGACATATTCATTACGCTGGGATAGTTGGTTTACTTATTATTCAAATATCAGTTTGAGTTACCCATCACCCTATCTGGGTGTGGGGTTCAATTCGCACTATTATTTTTTCTGCGTACCGGTGTACTTGAAAAGATAATGTGCTCATTGAAGAGGAGAAATATAAGATGAGTTGTTCCATATTAAAATTACCCGCGAAATGTTGTTGTTTTGGTGCAGTGATATGCCCGTTTTGCATACAACTTATGATTGTGGTTATCGCAATTGTGTTTGGGGCGTTGGTCGCTTGGAAGCCGAGAAAAACTATAGACATACAAATAGCTATTTATCGGCCTTTTAACTGGAAATTAGAACCTATATCTATGGAAAAGGAGATAAAAAACACTCGTATCATGGGGCTGACCGTTCTTATTCTTGGAATCCTTTCACTTATTTATATTTTCTTAACATAACAAACAAGAATTCCGGGGACACACATCTAACGATAGATAATTTTAATGCCGATTTCTGTAATAAAAAAAGCCGAGCGTCATAGCCCGGCTTTAGCACTTAAGCCGTTTGATTGTCCGGCTCAAGCGTGCGTTAATATCCTATCGCCTGTTCAAGTAATACCCAGCCAACCCATCCTGCGCGAGCACCATCAAGGATTTCTACCTTAGCTGTTTTTTCCCAGTAATTAATTTCTAGAATTCTGGCTCTGGTATCATTTTCTACCTCAAATCCTTTGTGCCGTAATATAGTAATGAGATAATCTTGTTTATTGACTCCCATAAGATTGCCGGTTAGAAGGTTGTACATTTTCTTGCCAGTACCTACACAGATGGGTTGTTTGCCCTGAAAAGTCTGTAGTTGCACTTCTTTTCCGATTAACTCTACATATTGAGCGAAAGCATTTAATCCGCTAGCCAAGATAACTCCAGACATAAAAAACACAAATAATACCTTACTTTTTCTCATTTTACATCCCTCCTCAAGCTCTATATAACCCAATTAAGATAATAACATATAAGCTTAGCTAAAAACCATAAATAAGACGGTTTTTTTGTAAACGCTTTCATATACGCTAATTCCCGCGAATAAAGGAAAACGCGAATTTACACTAATCTAACACAGATAAAAACACAAGTTCGCACAAATAGAAAAGTGTTTAATTTTCTTTAATTTTTTAGTGCGTATGGTATAATCTGCATTCATATAAGACATTGACTTTATCGGTCAATGTCAATCGCTGTAACTAGTTTTTAATCTGCATAATAATTGTAAAAAATATGTTAGCGAAAAGAATAATCCCTTGTTTAGATATAAATAAAGGAAGGGTAGTAAAAGGGGTAAATTTTATTAATTTACGGGATGCGGGAGATCCTGTCAAGAATGCTTTAGTTTATGAAAAAGAGGAAGCGGATGAGTTAGTTTTTTTAGATATTACCGCAAGCCATGAGCGTCGTTCTACTACCGTTGATTTAGTTAAAAGGGTGGCTGAAGTTCTATTCATGCCCTTTACTGTGGGCGGAGGTATACGCGAGGTTAGCGATATAAGAAATCTCCTTTTAGCAGGTGCCGACAAAGTTTCACTTAATACTATCGCAGTAAAGAATCCCGCAATTATTAAAAAAGCAAGCCGGGTTTTTGGCAGCCAGTGTATCGTAGTTGCGATAGACGCCAAATCACAGAGATCAGAAGTCAGAGGTCAGAAGCCAGAAGCTAAAAGAAAAAATCTGTTATCTGACATCTGTCATCTGTCATCTGATAAAAGATGGGAAGTATATATAAACGGCGGCAGAACTCCCACAGGTTTAGATGTTGTGGAATGGGCAAAAAAGGCGCAAAAATTAGGCGCGGGAGAAATTCTTCTCACCAGTATGGATTATGATGGCACGAAAGACGGGTATGATATAGAATTAACTAAAGCGGTAACGGCTGCAGTAAGGATTCCGGTAATTGCCTCAGGAGGCGCCGGTAAGCTAGAGGATTTTCGCGAAGTTTTCAAAAAGACAGATGCGACAGCAGCCTTGGCAGCATCAATATTTCATTATCGCGAAATAAGGATAAAAGAGATTAAACAGTATTTAAAGAAAGAGAAGATTGAGGTGAGAATATGAAAACGTCCCACGTCCCACGTCCCACGTCCCACGTAAGTTTAAAAAGGTTGCCTAAATTAAAATTTGACGAGAAGGGGTTGATTCCGGCAATCGTACAAGACGCAAAAAGTGGCGATGTTCTAATGGTTGCCTATATGAATAAAGCGGCTCTAAAAATTACGCTAAAAGAACGTAGAACCTGTTTTTATTCCCGTTCAAGAAAGACTTTATGGAGAAAAGGAGAAACCAGCGGCCATGTGCAAAAAGTGAAAGAAATTTGCTATGATTGCGACAAGGATGCTTTACTTGTCAAGGTAGAACAAACAGGGGTAGCGTGCCATACCGGTGAGTGGAGCTGTTTTTATAGAAAAATTATTTAAATAGATTACACTGATTAAATACAGATTACACAGATTAGGAAGTATTCGAAATCTGTGTAATCATTCCCATAATCTGTGTAATCATTTTATAGTATGATAAACATAAATCCGAATTTAAAAGATTTTATCAAGTTAGCTAAGCGCAATAATCTTATTGTCCTGTCGCATAAATTATATTCTGATTGGCTTACCCCTGTTTCGATTTACTATTCTTTAATGAAAAAAATAAAAGGCGAAAGTTTTCTCCTTGAGTCTGTGGAGGGAGAAGAAAAGATTTCACGTTTTTCTTTTCTTGGATTTATGCCGATAGTTACGTTCAAAAGTAAAGGCAAGACTATTTATTTAAAAAACGCGCAATTAGCTACATTCATAACAGAGAAAGACCCTTTATCCGAACTCAAAAAGGTGATGAAAGAGTTTAGGGTCGCGCCTAGAGAGAATCTGCGTTTCTTCGGAGGGTTTGTGGGTTATCTTGGTTATGATATTATAAGATTCTATGAGCCCGTAGGAAAAGAATTACCAGATTCTTTAAAAAATTTCGATTCGTATTTTATGCTTCCAAAATTTCTTATAATTTTTGACCACTTAAAGCGGCAAATTGAGATTCTTTCTTTTGTTACTATAAAAAATAAAATAAACTTAAAGAAAGTTTATTTAAAGGAAAAAAAGATCTTAGAAAATATGTTAAAAAATATTATTATCCCGCATCAGCTACCAGGGCTTTCTTTTACCGCGCCTAGAGACCTTAATATGAAATCCAATCTTACAAAACATGATTTTATTACTAAAGTAAATAAGGCAAAGCAATATATACGTGAAGGAGAAATCATCCAGACGGTTTTATCTCAGAGATTTTCAGTAGATTTTACGGGAAACCCGTTTGGTGTTTATCGATATTTGAGAATCCTTAATCCTTCACCCTATATGTTTTATTTAAATTTCAATGACGTAAAAGTTGCCGGTTCTTCTCCTGAGATGCTACTAAGGTGTGAAAAAGAAGAGCTTATTACGCGGCCGATAGCAGGCACAAGAAAAAGGGGAAAAGATGAAAAAGAAGAGAGAGAATTAGCGGCCTCTCTTTTGAATGATCCTAAAGAAAGAGCCGAACACATTATGCTTGTGGATTTGGCAAGAAACGATTTAGGCAGAGTCAGTGAAAAGGCAAGTGTGAGTGTTCCTATATTTATGACTATTGAGCGATTTTCCCACGTTATGCATATCGTAAGCGAAGTAAGAGCAAAGCTACGAAAACACGAGGATATTTTTTCAAGCCTACGAAGTTGTTTCCCGGCGGGCACAGTTAGCGGAGCGCCTAAGGTGCGGGCAATGCAGATAATCAATGAGCTAGAACCCCAGAGGAGAGGAATATATGCCGGTTCAGTCGGATATTTTTCCTTCACAAATAGCTTAGATACGTGTATAATAATAAGGACCATAGTATTTAGAGGTAATAAGGCCTATATACAGGCAGGTGCCGGTATAGTTGCCGATTCAAAGCCTCAAAGGGAATATAAAGAAACAATCAATAAAGCCAAAGCGCAAGTTTTGGCCGTAAAGTTAGCAAATCAAATGAGACCATAGTTTAACAAGCATAAGCGCAGCTAAACTATCTGGTCGAATTTGACCCCACACCCAGACAGGGTGATGGACAAAAGCGG
>JAUYCY010000039.1 GCA_030692055.1 Candidatus Omnitrophota bacterium
ATCCGGATGGCATACATAGGTTAAATGCTCTGTGCGTGCTACATCCGTCGGATGACTGCGATGGTAATAGGCGTTTGGCCAGCTCTTTTGATTAAGCTCTTGAAAAATCGGCACATCCCCGATTTTTTCCTCTTTCATTCCGATTTCAATAAGCCTGCGCGCTTCTTCTTCAGAACCATCACACCAGTAAATTTTATCCGGCTTAGTAAGTTTTGCCTGTTCTTCAACCCATCTCTCAAGCGGCGTTGCCATGTTTTCTTTCCTCCTTTAATGGTTATATACAAATAAAAAAACCAACATTGTTTCCTGTTTTCCGCTTATCGCAGAAACTTGGAAACTCGATGTTGGCTTACTTTGCAACAACCCCTATTTAAATAGAGGCCCTTACCTTAGTCTTCCAATCTAATCTTGTCGAGCTTTATTGTATACTAAAAAATCTTTGCGTCAACAAAATTATGCAACAAACCTGTCTTCCAGGTTCTGATCTAGCGTAAAAATAATCACTCGCTCGCCTGTTTTTGTGCTGATATCCGTATGCAGGCTTTTTATTTTACAACCTGCAATATCCGAAACCATATTCTCAAGTAGCACCCGCGCGCCTGCCAATAGTTGCATCCGGGTTCTCTTGATTAAATCTGCTCCTTCGGCGCTTTTTGTCAACTGTTCTTCGGCAGGAGTAAGTACGCCCTTAAGCCGCACTAAAACCATATCCTTGATAATATAGGCCTTGGTCTCTGTAGGGCCCCTGCCCATATATTCTTTCTCGAATCTGATTATGGCTTCGCTTATTTGCGCTTCTATCTGGCCTTTGGTTTTATTTTCCATCTTTTTCCTAATTTATTGTGTTTGAGCAACTAAATTATACCACAATTAGCCAGAGATAAAAGATAAATATAAATTACATTTTGTGGTTATTGGGAGCATTCCAGTTTATCCTAAAGTTTTTCTATAAACGTACTGATTGAAGAAATATACGAGTACTGAGAACTCAAGAAAGCGCTATTATGATCTCCCCTGATCTCTAAAAATTCCTTCGGCCATTTGGCACGATCATAAAGCTCCTTAGCCAGATTAAAAGGTACTATTTCATCATCCCGGCTGTGTATAAATAATTTTGAGGCGTTAATTTCTTTAATCTTTGTCAAAGAATCAAAACTATTAGAAAAAATAAATCTAGGCAAGAAAGGATAAATTTTAACCGCCATATCCCTGCCGCAGGAGAAAGCGCCTTCTAATATTAATGCCTTAACTTTTCTATGAAAAGCAAGGTCCACAGCTATAGCGCTTCCCAATGACTCCCCATAAAGAATAATCTGCTCTGGCTTGATATCTATCGTATTTAGCAAATAATCATAAGCTGCAAATGCATCGCGGTAAAAACCAGGCTCTGATGGCCTTCCTTGGCTTTTACCAAACCCTCTGTAGTCAATAATAAAAATATTAAGGTCCGCATGGTAAAGAAGCTGCAATTTATCAATCCTGTCTCCAATATTACCCGCATTTCCATGAAAGAAAAAAAGTGTATATTTAGCTTTGGGATTTGGTATAAACCAACCATTTATTTTGAAATTATCTTCTGTGGTTATGTATATATCCTTAAAAGAAATGCCGGCCGAGGAAGGATAATTCAATATTTCTTTGGCGGGATAATACACTCCTTTATACTCAAGGTATTTAACATAAGTAAATATTAAACCAAGGCCTAGCAAAATGTTTAAAAAAATTCTCATATTAATAACCCACCGGAATAATGTATAGAGGTTCCTGGTCTATCGGTAAGGATAATATTTTTTTGACTTCTTCATCATTAAAGGCCCCTATGGGAACGGAACCTAAACCTAAAGCCACTGCTTGTAAGTGTATATTCTGAGCGATGTGCCCAACTTCTATATGTACATATCTTATACCTCGCTGGCCATACTTCGATGTCACACGTGAATAAACTGCGCAAATTATTATACTGGCCGGCGCCTGACTTATAGCAGCTTGCCCCAAAGAAGAAACTACTAGGGCACTTCTTAGATCCTGCTCGCTTAACGACTCTAGTTTATGTCCGTTAGGTAAATAGCGAAACAGGCCATTTCTGGTCAATAAATAGATTTCCATAGGATATAATGCGCCTGCGGAAGGAGCAGCGCGAAGACCATGGAATCCTTCCTTTGCGGTTATGCCCTGGCCAGCCCAGAGAAGCTGGCTAATCTGCTGCAAACTCAAATCCTTTTGTTCGAAACTACGTTGAGAACGCCTCCTAAAAATAACCTCTTCAAGAGAAATATTACCTTTATTAAGCGGTTTGGGTAACTGAATTAACTTTGTTTCAGCCATAAGTCTATTCTCCTTACTGATAAAAAGAACATAGCCACTAGCTATAATCAAAATAATTATAAATACAGGTGACTTTTTATGTAAAAAGTCTAAAGATATGCTTATTGCCATACTCCCTCAATTTGATAACTGCAGGACATCGCCTAGTACAAAAAATATGTCCGCCGATATTATGAAATAGAGTTATGTATTATTATATCCCCCTAATACCTCACTTTCAATAGATAGATTCAGCATAAAATACCTCTCTATTTACCTTGATATCTCTCAAATTGTATGGCTATATGTGTAGTGACGAAAGGATACCAAATATGGGTGAGAATGCTATATCTGAAATAATGGCATTAAAAGAGATGTCTCTTGGTGAATTAGAGAAAAAATACGAGGCGATTTTTGATAGAAAAAAAGCGCCATCTAACAATAAGGTATATTTATGGCGCAAGATTGCCTATCGTATCCAGGAACTTGAGCATGGCGGGCTCTCTTCCGAAGTACAGGGTAAAATTGAAAAATTTATCCAGAAATATGACCCTGTTAATAACAAATCTTTGAGGTCAATAATTAATACAAATGGCTCTAGCAAAAAATCTAAGCTTTCTCGAGATAAACGTCTTCCTATTCCTGGAACTGTGATTACTAAGGAATATAAGGGCATTAAACTTCAAATTAAGGCGATAGAGTCGGGTTTTGAATACAATAACAAAACCTATAAAAGCTTGACTAGTATTGCTAAAGAAGTAACCGGAGCGCATTGGAACGGCTATTTATTCTTTAACCTGTAAGGAATGGTTATGGATAATGAGGTAAAACAAACTAAGAAACGAATCTACTGCGCAGCTTACTGCAGAAAATCCGTAGAAGAACGCGCTGATGAGATCTTCGGATCCATCGAAAACCAGCACGAATCTATTCTAAGCTTCATCG
>JAUYCY010000098.1 GCA_030692055.1 Candidatus Omnitrophota bacterium
CTTACTTTTACGCATCGGTTTCTAAAACAATTAGATGCCCGGGCTTTCTTGAGGCTTAAGGCAGCGCAAGACGAGAGAGGCATTGATCTGGGAGTAAAGATTCCTTTTTAATGGTATGGGAAAGTATAAAGCACTTTCCCAACCACTGAAACTGGCTAAGAGTTCTGGCCGAAGGCCAGTTTCTTGGGAGAATGATGGCTGAAAGAATTAAATTTTATCCATACGGTTGCCGAAAGGACCCTTTAGACCTGCGCGATATTCCGATGGGGTTGGTCTTGCCGCCGATACCTCTGCCGAAAAGCCTAGATTGGACTGCGCGAATGTCTCCGGTAAAAGACCAGGGAAACGAAGGGGTTTGTGTTGCATTTGCCTCGGTTGTAGGGATGAAAGAATATCAGGAGAAAAAAGAATACCAGAGATTAATTGAGCTTTCTGTACGTTTTGTCTATAACTTGTGTAAAAAATACGATGGCGCGCCCAATGAGGAAGGGACTTACCCGCGTATGGCAATGAAGATTCTGCTTAATTACGGTGTGTGCCTAGAGTCATTCTGGCCATATTTTCCGCATCAGCAGGATCGCCCTCAGAAAGGCGCGGCAAAAATCGCCAAGAAGTATAAAATTAAAGCTTATGCCAGGTTGCATACGCTTTTAGAGATGAAAAGAAGTTTAGTGGTAAACGGCCCGTTTCTTGCCGGAGTAAAGGTTTTTAGCTCGTGGTTTAAGAAAAGAGTGCAGAAAAACGGCTTAATTCCCATGCCTAAAAGCAATGAGGAATTTATGGGTGGCCATGCGGTTTGCATTGTCGGCTATAATGATGCCAAAGAAACCTTTAAATTCAAGAATTCCTGGGGCCTAAAATGGGCAGATAAGGGATACGGTTATTTGCCTTACGCATATTTAAGAAGATATTGCCGCGATGCCTGGAGCGGGACAGATTTGCTGGAAAACCCCAAAGCCTTGGTCAAAAAACGCGCGCAGGTGATTGCCAAGTTTGCTTAGCCACTTCAATAAATTCCCGGTAATTCCAATAAATTCCCTTGACTTTTTTCCGCTTATTTGTTAGGATATGTTCACCCCTTGAACATATGAATAACCATAAGAATGATGTTTTAAATCAGGAAAAAATACTCAACGTACTCAAAGAGTTAGAGCAAAATTCTCCTCAATACCCTTATTTTAGCCGCTAGTTTTTCGCTTAAAAGATGATGAAAAGATGAAAACAGGAGCAAACGGATTAAAGAAAGAATTAGAGAAAGAGATAGTTGCCATAATTTTATCTTATAAGAAGGTAGAAAAAATAGTATTGTTTGGCTCCCGCGCCAAAGATAATTTTAATCAAGTTTCCGATATAGACCTGGCTATATTCGCGCGAGACTGGTCTAGTAAAGATATTGCGGTAGTAAAAGATAAATTGAACGAGTCCTTAAAGACGCCTCTTAAATTAGACATAATGAATTTTTATTCTTTAGATAAAGAGAGTTTAAAGAATAGCATATTAAAACAGGGGAGGATATTATATGACTCCGGAAAGAACTAAGGAAATATATCAGGATTTTACCAATGCGCTTTCGCGGTTGAAAGAGGCTTTAAATGATGACCTTAGCAAAGGCAGTATAGTAATAGACGGCACTATCCAGAGGTTTGAATTTACTTTTGAGTTAGCCTGGAAGCTTAAGAGGGCAATATTAAACTACCGCGGCATAGAAGCAAATACTCCCCGCGATGTTATAAAAGAGGCCTACCGCGCCTATCTGATTAGTGATGGCGACGGTTGGATTAGTATGCTGGATGATCGTAATATGACCGCGCATATTTATGATGAAACCAAGGCGCTGGAAATTTATAAAAAAATAAAGGATAATCATCTAAAACTTTTCTTAGAATTATTTAAAAAAGCCGGCGAATTTTTAAAAAATGAATAATCACAAGCTGGACGTTTTAAATCAGGAAAAAATCCTCAACGTACTCAAAGAGTTAGAGCAAAATCCTCAAGTTACCCAGCGCGACCTTGCCCTGAAGCTTGGCCTGAGCTTGGGGAAGATAAATTTCCTCCTTAATGCCCTCATAGACAAAGGTATAATCGAAGCCAAAAACTTCAAAAACGCCAAACATAAACTCGCTTATATGTACCTGCTTACCCCCCATGGCATAAAAACAAAAATTGAACTTACCCATCAATTTTTCACCTGGAAAATACAGGAATTTGAAAGACTAAAACAGGAGATAGAATTTTTAAAAAAGGAGTTTAAATGAAGATAGTAATTTTGGCCGGTGGCAGGGGGACAAGGATTAGCGAAGAGACTGAGGTGATTCCTAAACCAATGGTAGAAATTGGGGGTAAACCCATACTATGGCATATAATGAAGATATATTCTCATTATGGCTTTAATGAATTTATTATCTGCCTCGGCTACAAAGGTTATTTAATTAAAGAGTACTTTTCGCATTATTTCTTGCATATGAGCGATGTGACCATAGATATGTCTAATAATAAGGTAGATATACATTCTAGTTCTACAGAGCCTTGGAAGGTAACTCTTATTGATACGGGTATTGAGACCAAAACCGGTGGTAGATTGAAAAGAATTGAAAAGTATGTTGAAAAACAGCCCTTTTTTATGACTTATGGTGACGGCGTAGGTAATATTGATATCATTAGATTACTGGAGTTCCATAAAAAAAATAAAGTTGCGGTTACTGTAACTGCTGCGCAGCCTACGGGTAGATTTGGAAGTTTGAATGTGGATAAAAACGATAAGGTTATTTCTTTTCAGGAAAAACCCAAAGGCGATAAAAGTTGGGTAAATGCCGGATTTTTTGTTTTAGAACCAATAATTTTTAAATATATTGAGGGCGATGATATTTTCTGGGAAAAAGAACCTATGGAAAAGTTAGCAGAAAGTAGTCAAATAATGTCGTATAAACATAACGATTTTTGGAGGCCTATGGATACCTTAAGAGATAAAATGGAATTAGAGCAACTTTGGCAGTCTCACCAGGCGCCATGGCGAGTCTGGAGTAAGAATGGATAAGCGGTTCTGGAAAAATAAAAAGGCTCTCGTAACTGGCTACGAAGGTTTTTTAGGCTCAAACCTTACCAAGAATTTAATTAGTTATAGCGCCAAAATAATCGGCCTTGATCAGGTAAAAAATAGGCCAATTTCTGTATTAAATAGCAGTTTAAGAAAAGACATTATTTGTATTAAAGGTAACGTTGGCGATCTGAAGATAGTAAGGAATGTGA
Source organism: Candidatus Omnitrophota bacterium (assembly GCA_030692055.1). The sequence continues at coordinate 3,247 of JAUYCY010000098.1, forward strand.
TAAATAAATATAAACCTCAGATTATTTTTCATCTTGCGGCTGAGGCAATAGTAAATAGGGCTAATAAAAATCCTATCTTGACTTTTGAGTCAAATATAAAAGGCACGTGGAATATCTTGGAAGCTTCAAGAGATAAGAAATTTATAGAAGCAATAGTAGTTGCATCTAGCGATAAAGCCTACGGTAGCCATAAAATCCTTCCCTACGAAGAAGATGCGCCTTTAAAAGGCGATCATCCTTATGATGTCTCAAAGAGTTGTGCGGATTTAATCTCCTACGCTTATTACCATACCTATAACTTGCCGGTTGCCATAACCAGGTGCGGTAATGTTTATGGGCCAGGAGATTTTAATTTTTCAAGGATAATACCCGATGCGGTTAAATGCGCTCTTTCTAATAAGACTTTTTTCATCCGTAGCGATGGAAAGTTTACGCGAGATTACATATACATTGATGATATAGCGGATGGCTACATACTTTTAGCTGAAAAGTTACAGAAAAATAAATTGGCAGGGGAGGCTTTTAACTTTAGTAACGAGAAGCCAATTACTGTAATAGAATTAGCGAAGAGGATTTATCAGTTAGTCCGCCTAAAACCAAATTACAGAATTCTTAATCAGGCAAAATATGAAATAAGAAACCAGTATTTAGCGTCGGCTAAAGCAAGAAAAATCCTTGGGTGGAAGCCAAAATATAATTTAGAAGAGGGGCTAAATAAAACGATTGAATGGTATAGAGATTATTTTGAGCTTAAATGATAAAGGGAGCTTTTTATGATTAAGAAGAATATTTTTCAAAATTTATTTATTTTTGAGATAGCCAACAACCACATGGGCGATGTTGAACATGGTTTAAGAATTATTAGAGAAATACAAGAGATTAGTAAAGATTTTAATTTTACTTTTGGTTTCAAACTTCAGTATAGGGATATAGACACGTTTATCCATCCGGAGTACAGAGAAAGAAAGGATCTAAAGTACGTCAAGCGGTTTTTGGAAACGCAATTAAGCGTTGCAGATTTTAAGTTGCTGGTAAATGAAATTAAAAAAATGGGATTTGTGGCAGTGTGTACTCCTTTTGATGAACGCTCTGTTGATCTTATAGAAAAACACTCCTTTGACATAATAAAAATAGGCAGTTGTTCATTGACTGATTGGCCGCTCTTAGAAAGAGTGGTTAAGACAGATAAGCCAATCATTGCCTCTACAGCCGCAGCATCTTTAGAGGATATTGATAAAGTGGTAATGTTTCTTGAACATAGAGAAAAACAATTTTCCTTAATGCATTGCGTAGGCGAATACCCTACGCTCAACGATAATCTGCAATTGAATCAAATTGATTTATTAAGGCAGAGGTATCCAGAGTGCCCCATAGGTTATTCTACTCATGAAGACCCTGGAAATTACGATGCTATCAAAATAGCCATTGCCAAAGGAGCAACTATATTTGAGAAACACGTAGGGATTGAGAATGAGAAATACCCTCTAAATTCTTATTCTGCTACTCCCGAAGTAATACGCAAGTGGCTTGAAGTAGCTCAAGGAACGTTTGAAATGTGCGGGGTTTCTGGCCAGAGAAGAAGCTTTTCTGAGAAAGAAAAAACGGATTTAAAGGGCCTACAAAGGGGGGTTTTTGCAAAAACGGCTATTAAAAAAGGCCAAAAATTAGATATCTCCAATATATTTTTAGCAATTCCTAATACTGACAACCAGATACTCGCTAATGGTATGTCTAAGTATAAAGAATTCATCGCTAATAAAGATATTCGCATAAATCAACCTATTTTGTTCGACGATATAAATGTAAAAAACCTGCGCGAAAGGATTCTAGAGATTATTAATAACATAAAACCTATACTCATAGAGAGCAGGGTTTTTCTGCCGAATAAATTGGAACTGGAGATTTCCCATCATTATGGGATAGAAAACTTTGAGCAGTGGGGAGCTGTGCTTATCAATTGTATAAATAGGGAATACTGTAAGAAATTAATAATATTGCTTGCGGGCCAGAGCCATCCTGTGCATTATCATGCTAAGAAAGAGGAGACATTCAATATCCTATACGGTAGCCTTACTATAAATATTAGCGGTCAGGAAAAAGAATATAAGCCCGGAGAGATAGTTACCATTGAAAGGGGCATAAAACATGGTTTTAGCTGTAAAAACGGAACGGTTTTTGAGGAAGTATCAACTACGTCCTTAGCAGAAGATTCTTTTTATGAAGACCAACAGATAGAAAAAAATGAAGTTAGAAAAACTTATATGACCTTTTGGCAAGATTGGCTCTCTAAACCAATTTCTTAAAATGATTAAACTTTCAGATTATGTATTTGAGTTTATTTCTGAATTAAACGTAAAGCATGTTTTTCTATTGCCGGGTGGCGGATGTATGCATTTAGTGGATTCTTTGGGAAGGCGCTCTGACTTAGAATATATCTGTTGCCTCCATGAACAGGCCGCAGCCATAGCTGCCGAAGCCTACGGACAGTACACCAACAATATAGGAGTAGCCCTGGTAACTACAGGCCCGGGAAGCACCAATGCAATTACCGGGGTTGCCGGAGCCTGGATTGATTCAACCCCTGTTTTGATTATATCAGGACAGGTAAAACGTCCGGATATGATTGGCGAAACTGGGGTCAGGCAGATGGGTAATCAGGAAGTAGATATCGTTTCTATGGTAAAGTCAATTACAAAATATGCGGTTATAATATTAGAGCCAGAAAGCATAAGGTATCATTTAGAAAAGGCAGTTTATCTGGCGAGAACCGGCCGCCCTGGCCCGGTTTGGATAGATATTCCTTTAGATGTTCAGGCCGCTATGGTAGATGAGACCAATCTTAGAAGATTCGAGCATCTTGAGTTAGCTTCAAAGGAAGATAAAAAAGAACTCGAGAGCCTTGTGAATAAAAGTATCCAATTATTAAATGCTTCACAGAGACCAGTAATCCTGGCAGGAAATGGTATTAGATTATCCGGCGCATTAAAGGATTTTTTTGATTTGATTGAGCATCTAAAAATACCCGTATTGACAACCTGGAAAGCCATAGATTTTTTACCCGAGGACCACGAACTATTTTTTGGCAGGCCTGGCTCTATTGGCCAGCGGGGAGCAAATTTTGTCCAGCAGAATTCTGATTTTATCATGACTATAGGTGCCAGATTAGACTTGCCCCAGATTGGTTATAATTACCAAAATTTTGCCCGCGCAAGTAAAAAAGTTATAGTTGATATTGACGCTGCCGAAATAAAAAAACTTAAGATGGATATAGATGTTTCTGTCTGTTTAGATGCCAAAGATTTTATCAAAGAGTTATTAACTAAATTAGACAAATTTATATTTAAAGACCGTTCCCAGTGGTTATCTCGCTGTAGAGAATGGAAAAACAAATACCCTGTGGTATTAGCGCAATACTGGGAGCAAAAAGAATATGTGAATACCTACGTATTAATCGATGTTTTATCCGAAATACTATCAGAAGATGATGTGTTGGTTCCGGGAAGTTCCGGAGGCTGTAGTGAAATTGCTATGCAGGCCTTTAAAGTAAAAAAAGGCCAGCGCGTCTTTAATACGCCGGGTTTAGGGGCAATGGGATTCGGCCTTCCCGCAAGTATCGGGGCCTGTCTTGCCAGTGGCAGGAAACGCACAGTGAGCATCATCGGTGACGGAGGATTGCAGCATAACATTCAGGAGTTGGAGACATTGGCTAGATTACAGTTACCTATAAAGCTCTTTATTTTAAATAATAATGGTTATGCCTCAATTAAAAATATGCAAAAAAGTCATTTTAAGGGTCATTTAGTCGGCTGTGATCCTTCCAGTGGTTTAACTCTTCCTGATACCTGTAAAGTTGCTTCAGCGTATGGATTGCAGAATACCAGGATATTAAACCATATAGGGCTTAAGGAACGTATAAAGGAAGTCTTGGAATCAGAAGGCCCGTTTATTTGCGAGGTAATGGTTGACCCACAATTATTGACTGCTCCTCGGCTTTCCTCAGAGGTTAGGCCGGATGGTTCAATAATTTCTAAACCCTTGGAAGACTTATGGCCCTTTTTAGACAGAGAAGAATTCAAGGCAAGTATGCTTGTAAAACCTATAGAGGAATAAAATAATGAAGATATTAATTACCGCAGGAGCCGGGTTTATTGCTAAGAATTTATTTGAACAATTGAATAGCGAATATGCTCTGGTATCTTGCAATAGCAAGGAACTTAACCTTTTGGAAACTCTGAAAGTTTTTGATTATCTAAAGAGCAATCGGTTTGATGCCATAGTACATACGGCTACATACGACGCTGCGCCAAAACATTCCACAAAAGACCCGTCAAAAGTTCTGGAATATAACTTGAAAATGTTTTTTAACCTTGCCAGGTGTAAAGATTATTTTGGCAAGATGATTTATTTTGGTTCGGGCGCAGAGTTTGGCCGTGAAAATTGGATACCTAAAATGAAAGAAGATTATTTTGATCAACATATTCCGCAAGATGATTATGGTTTTTCAAAATATATCATGACTAAATATACGCTATCAAGCAGTAATATCTATAATCTTAGGCTTTTTGCAGTATTTGGTAAATATGAAGATTGGCGGGTGCGTTTTATTTCCAATGCTTGCTGTAATGCCCTCTCAGGCCTGCCCATTACTATTAATCAAAATAAATTTTTTGATTTTCTCTATATCGATGATTTAATAAAAATTGTCAAATGGTTTATTGATAATAACCCTAAGAAGAATGTATATAATGTTTGTACAGGTAGAACAATTGATTTTAAAACCTTAGCCGAAAAAATTATTAAAATATCAGGTAAAAAATTAGATACCATAATTAAAACAGAAGGCCTTAGTAGAGAATATAGTGGAGACAATTCATTAATTATGAATGAATTAAAAGATTTTAAGTTTAGTTTAATTGATTCATCAATTAAAGTTTTATATGATTGGTATGACTCAAATAAACAGATTATTGAAAAAGATAAATTATGAATAAATGTAGAGTATGCGGTAATGAATTTTTCCAAGAACCATTGCTACGCTATGAGAATATGCCTTGTGGAGCTCAATTTTTACCAGACAAAGACGGGCTTAAAAGCGATAAAGGAGTTACTCTGGAGGTCCATCAATGTTCAGGTTGTGGATTGGTGCAGTTAAGCAATGACCTAGTCCCTTATTATAAGGAGGTTATACGCGCCGTTAGTTTTTCAGAGGAAATGAAAGATTTTCGAAAGAAGCAATTCGCTAACTTCGTACAAAAATTTTCCCTCAAAGGAAAGAAAATTATTGAGATTGGCTGTGGCCGCGGAGAGTTCCTGTCCATTATGCAGCAATTTGGTATAGAGGCTTATGGATTGGAGCATTCAGAAGTGTCGGTTGAGCAGTGTGTCAAAAATGGCCTAAAGGTGTCAAAAGGATTTATCCAAAGCAGTACTGATAGGTTGAACTACGGCCCGTTTGATGCCTTTTTTATATTGAATTTTCTTGAGCATCTGCCTGACCCAAATTCAACCCTTAGGGCAATATTTAACAATTTGACAGATGACGCTATAGGGCTTGTGGAGGTGCCAAATTTTGATCTGATTTTGCGCAACAAACTTTTCTCTGAATTTATATGCGACCATCTATTTTATTTTACCAAGGAAACTTTAAATGCAACATTAAGGCTGAATGGCTTTGAAATTATTGACTCTAATGAAGTTTGGCACGATTACATAATTTCTGCTATTGTAAAGAAAAGGAAAAAGTTAGACTTGTCGCCTTTTTATGAACATCAGGCAAAACTTAAAGAGAAAATAGAAGAATATATTAGTCGTTTTAAGGATAAAAAGGTAGCCATATGGGGTGCCGGGCATCAGGCGCTTGCCATTATTTCTTTAATAAATTTAGCCGACAAAGTTAAGTATGTCGTTGACTCTGCAACATTTAAACAGGCTAAATTTACACCAGCTACGCATATCCCAATAGTTTCTCCTGACGCGCTTAACTTGGATCCAGTAGATGCTGTTATTGTTATGGCGGCCAGTTACTCTGATGAAGTAGCAAGGATTATACGGCAGCAGTTTGATAGCAATATAAATATTGCTATATTGAGAGATTTTGGATTGGAAGTTGTTTAATATGACCAAGACATGGAAAGTTGATAATGGATAAGATTTTATTTATAGTTCCGCCGCATATTAATTTTAATCAGTTTATCAGTCCTTCGTATAACGAAAGAATAGTACACAAGAAATACGGCCACTTTGGAAGTGTGCTTACTGACATGCCTTTAGGTGTGCTATCTTTGAGCGCATATGTGAGAAAGCATACTACGGTAGAAACCAGGCTTGTAGATTTTAATATTGTTTTAAATAAATTGGAAGGCTTTGAATTTCGTTCTTTTGCAGATTTTTTCCGTGATTTTCTTTCAAACCCAAGTTGGTTAAATTATGCCCCAAGCATAATAGGCATATCCGCATTATTTACTACTTCATATCAGAATGTGTTGGATATTGCGCAGTGCTGCCGCGATATATTCCCCACTGCTATTATAGTTGCAGGTGGCGGTGTGCCAACAAATATGTATAAGGAAATATTTAGAGACAGTGCATGCTTTGATGCTCTTTGCTACGGTGAGGGCGAAAAGCCTCTTTTAGGTCTTTTGAAAGCTGATGATAAATTACGCTACCTTGAAGCAAATTCTTCGTGGATTACTCGGAGGAAAGTTGATAGCGGGCAGTCATTCCGATATGATTTTGTTGAAAACCTTGATGAAATACCTTTTTATGATTATGACATATGCGAAACAGATGAATATGGATCAAATCCGGCCTTAACGGCTTATGCTTCTATTGAAGAGAAAAAACAAAATTTCCATGTGATGACATCCAGAGGTTGTCCGCTTCATTGTTGTTTTTGCTCATCACACACGGTACATGGAAGAAGGATGCGTTATCATAGTATCAACCGAGTCAAAGAGGATTTTAAACACCTTAGAGACCAATGCGGGGCAAAAACACTTGTTTTTCAGGATGATCACTTCATGTCGAACAAACAAAGAGTCCTTGAAATCATTGATATTGTAAAAGAATTGCAAATAACTGCCGTTTTCCAAAATGGATTGGCTTTGTATGCCCTTGACAGGAAAATGCTCGAAGCTTTAAAAAGCGCAGGGGTTAACCAGCTTCTATTGCCTGTTGAGTCGGGAAGCAATAGAGTATTAAAGGAAATAATGCACAAGCATCTTGACCTTTCTATAGTTAAACGTGTGGTTGAGGATTGCCGCGAATTGGGAATTTATGTGAATGTCAACATATTAATAGGTCTTCCCGGTGAAACAAAGCAGGATATCGAGCATACAAGATCATTTTTAAAAACCATTAACGCAAATTGGTTCTCGATATTTTGTGCCAATCCCCTTGTAGGAAGTGAGATGTTTGAGATATGTCTCAAAAAAAATTATCTAAAAGGTAGCTATATTGGTTCTGATTATAAAAAAGCGATTGTCGAGACTGAGGAATTTAGCGTTGAATATATACAGGAAATGGCATATGTCTTAAATCTAGAGCTTAATTTTGTAGAAAACAGCGACTTCCGTTTGGGTGATTACAAAATGGCGTTAAAAGGATTTGAGAATGCAATAAGAGCAAAAAATGACCATGTTATCGCATATTACTATGCCGCAAAATGCTACGAAAAACTCGGTAATTTGAAAAAAGCACAACAATATATGAATACTGCAAAGATGATTGCAAAAGAAAAGCCTTTTTGGCGCAGATATGTAGATATGTTTAATATTCCCCAGTAAAACAAAATTAGCTTATGGAAATAAAACAGAAAATTGATTTATTAGAATCTTTAATTAAAAATCCATCAGAAAGGCTACCAGAGGATATATTCCTTTTTGTAAGCAGAATTACTCCGATTATTAATGTAGATTTGCTGATAAAAAATAAACAAAATCATACGCTTCTAACCTGGAGAGATGACGGGTTTTATCCTCCGGGCTGGCATATTCCCGGCGGTATCGTAAGGTATAAG
>JAUYCY010000181.1 GCA_030692055.1 Candidatus Omnitrophota bacterium
CTCCGCGGCAAGTGAGCGGAGTATGTTCTATACTAATATTATCACTGGTTCATTCATTGCCTTGGAATGAGGTCAACTACGTTTACGATTTCGGCTTCATCCCCGTGGCAAGCCACGGGGTATTCGCCGAGAGAGAATAAATGGACTATCCAGATAACTGCCATATAACTATTGGTAGCGAATATTTTTCCATAAATCTCCTTCAAGATACTTGTTTTAGTGGTATACTAAAGACAAAAGCGCAAGGACATTTTATCCGCCCTCATAATGAAAGAAATGGTACCCAAAGCGCAGATGTTATGATTAAGAAACAAAATGACACCATTATCTTTACTGCCGATAAAAGTAGAGTATTATATCTTGCCCTAATAATTATTACTGTTGTATTAATTTACTGCTATTGGCGCTCCCCGGTATTAAGAATGCTTGCGGTTACCTACGGATTTTTTACTCTTTTTAAATTCCAGCGTGTAGTAATTTCCAACGATTTTATTACAATGGCTTATTTATTTGGGCTTATTAAATTTCAAAGAAAGATTGATTTTAAAGATATTACTAAAATTAGCCACGGAAAGTATGTTAAGAACTACTATGCACTAAAAATATATACGTCATCTTCTTTGGCAATTCTCTACGGTGCAGCATTTAGCACTACAACCTTTGCAAGCATCGTTGAGTCAATTTTATCAAGGCTTTCTAGAGAATGTACCCTAGGTTATCCCTTTTATTTTATGAGGGAAAATAATACAGCACAAAGATTCTATATTTTTCGAAAAAGAAGGGAAATCAGAGTAATTTCCGCTGCCATTATTCTTTGGGGTATTATGATAGGAATAATCCGGATATTATATATAAGAGGCTAAATAGTTGTATCGAGATTATATGCGCGCCTGTGTCCGTTAAGAAATCAACCAGTCTCCGCGGCAAGTGAGCGGAGTATGTTCTATACTAATATTATCACTGGTTCATTCATTGCCTTGGAATGAGGTCAACTACGTTTACGATTTCGGCTTCATCCCCGTGGCAAGCCACGGGGTATTCGCCG
>JAUYCY010000012.1 GCA_030692055.1 Candidatus Omnitrophota bacterium
CTCCGCGGCAAGCCGCGGAGTATGTTCTATGCTAATATTATCACTGGTTCATTCATTGCCTTGGAATGAGGTCAACTACGTTTACGATTTCGGCTTCATCCCCGTGGCAAGCCACGGGGTATTCGCCGAGAGAGAATAAAGTGCTGCTCGAAGGGCAGATTTTGCTAATGCAAAGTCTGGGTTAATTTAAATTTATACTTTGCCGCAATTATTGATTAATAACTGCGGTGGCGATAAATTTATCAATAAGCTCAAGCATTTGGATTTTAGTGTTTGTGCGAGAAACACTTACTCGCAGGGGCTTGGTTTTTGAAAAACCACGGGTATACCAGATATAGAATTTGCGAAAGTTTGTGATTCCAGATTTTTCTCCGTAAAAATCGATACATAAATCAAGATGCCGCTTCATGGTTGCCAGAACTTCCTTCGCGCTTGGCCTAGCTAGGATTTTCCCTGTAGCTAAGAATTCTTCGATTTCCTTAAATATCCAGGGATTGCCTAAAGCTCCCCGGGCTACCATGATTGCATCGCAGCCGGTTTCTTCAAACATCTTTTTAGCTAAACTCGCTGACCAGATATTGCCGCTAGCGATAACGGGAATACCGAGAGCTTCTTTTACTTTTTTTATAGCGCAATAATCAACCTCGCCCTGATAGCCTTGCACCCTGGTTCTACCGTGCATACAAATAGCCCTAACGCCTGAATCTTGGGCATGCTTTGCTATGTTGACGGCGTTTTTTGCATTTTCCCAGCCAAGCCGTAATTTAACCGACACCGGTAATTTTACTTCTTTAACAATCGCTGCCAGAAGTATTTGCAGTTTTTTGGGCTCTTTAAGCAAGGCTGCTCCTTTACCCTGCTTGGTTATTTTCTTATAAGGACAAGCGGCATTAAAATCTAAAATATCGTACTTATAATCTTTTATTTTTTCTATTGCTTTTAATATGTAGTAAATTTCATTTCCTAAAAGTTGCACGCCCAGCGGCCGGTCATGGCTATTACTTGTCATCATTGTAAGAGTTTTTTTACTACGATAGCTCAAAGAGCGCGCACATATCATTTCTAAGAAAGCAAGTTTACACCCCGCTTCTCTGTTAATTATGCGAAAGGGCAAAGAACTTATTCCTGATAAAGGCGCAAGCATTATGCGGGGAAATGGAAGGTGGTTTACGGGATTAGATCTCATTAAAAATGTCTATCTTTAATTTAACGAGGATTTTTGCTAACTTTGCTAAAGGCAGGCCTACAACATTATAAAAACAGCCTTCAATGCGTTCGACCAGCAGCGCTCCCGGGCCTTGGATGTCGAAACTACCGGCTTTGTCAAAAGGTAAATACTTACGGCAATAATTTTTAATCTTGCGGCTGGACAAAAAAGACATATATACTTTAGTCCTATCCCAAGCGGTATATCTCTTATTGGATTCAATATCGATTATTGCAACACCGGTATATACCAAGTGTGGTTTCTGCGAAAGCAGCTTAATAATTCTTTGCGCGTCTTGCAAATTTTTAGGTTTTCCGATCAATTTACCTTGGGCTAGCACGACCGTATCTGCTGCTATCACTACACCATTATGATATTTTTTTGCTGCTGCCATAGCCTTGGCTAATGCATTTTCTATAACCAGAACGCTTACGCCTCTCTTTAAAGACCGACTTTCCTTTACGTGTGTAGTGGTTACAGTAAATTTTAGGCCAATTCTTTCAAGCAGTATCTTACGCGCCTTTGATTTAGATGCTAAGATTATCCTTCTCATTTATAACTGATAGCCACCAATCATTACTTTGTCCGTATATATACCCTGTATTTTATTCGCTCTGGTTTTCCTTGTATATGTCCTTTATTTCCTTATCCTTCACAATATAGACAATAACATCATCTCTTTCTATGGTTGTTGTGTCAGGAAAACGAAAAAACTCTGTATCACCGCTCCTGTAGTAGCTGGCGAGGTCATCGACAGTAAAACCAAGATTTTTAAGCACTTGCGGTATATCCGAAGGCTTATTATCGGCTTGTGCGCCTAAACAAAATAAAAACAGAACAATTATCAGCAACAGCTTTATTTTCATGTTTACCTCCTTCAATGAGACTGTAATTTTTCAAGCCTTTCCGGCGAAGAAAAATTACATAGTCGAATTGATACTGAGAACGCGATGAATAAGAGCGTCCGAAGTATGTTTCTCAATAATAAATGCACAACTTATGCCTGCCAGCCTGCAGTCCAGCAGGACGCCCTGTTGGGCAGGCAGGGAGCATACTTGCGAACATAAGTCGTCTGTCGGAATTTGACCTCCTTACATCTATTTTTCCGAGAATTTTGCCGTGTCCCCTTCGGTCTTTTGCTTTATTTTTCCGTCCTCAACTATGAAAGTTATAGTATCTCCGCGTTCTTTATCGAACCAAAAGGTAAAAAACTCTTCAAAACCTTCTTTGTCATGGCTTATAAGAACATCTTCTGTAAAACCGAGCTCCCCAAGCTCTTGGGGGATATCAGTAGCTAGAACCGGGATAGCCGATAATAGCGAAGAAACTATCCATACAAGTATTAATTGTCTTTTATTCATTTGATTTCCTGATACTCAATGGAATTATTTATACCGGCAACATATTTTTCTCTTTCTTCTTTTGTAAGATGCGCGGTATCTTTGTCGTTTGCTTTATATGTCATCCAAATAAACTTGGGGAATCCCTTAAAGTTTGCGTTGGCATTTACAAGCTTATAGTTTTTGAACTCGTATATATTGTAAGTAAAATAGTTGTGTTTCTTCTTTTTATAAAGATCAGTAATAACAACTTCGTATTTACCGTCTTTGTTTAAATCAACGAAATCCTCAAGCCCAGCACTCATTGTATCATAGCTAATTCTTTGATATGTTTTTTTGTTCACCTTTAAAAATATATCTACTCTGTCACGAAACCCCTCTAAGTCAGTCCCTTTGTAGTTATAAAATACCATGAAATCCTTTAGGCCGTTATTATCTAAATCAGCCCAGTAAACAGCATAGGGAACAGGCATTTCTTTTTCTTTAATCTTAGCTAAAACTAAATTGCCTTGCTTTAGAATGAAATCAAAAGCATTGGGCCTTTCTTTTAATTTTACGCTTACGTCGCCGTCTTTAGATTTATATTCGGCCTTATTAATATCTACCAGCGCTTTTACTTGTAAATGCTTAGGGATGCCGTCTTTAAATTTATGGGGTGGGTAATTCTTAAGGTAAGCAAAGGCCGGAGTGCATATTAAAAACAATACTGAAAAGACAATTATTAATTGTTTTTTATTCATTATCGCACCTCCTTTTTTCTTTATTTGTTATTGCCCAGATATTCTTTAAGGATTGCGTCTAATGCCGCTGCCGCGCCCATACATAACTTAATATCCACCACCTCCGACACCTCAGTGTCTGCGGGGTTTATCTCAACGGTTGGTTTTCCTTCGGACTTCGCATCTAGAATCGGCTTCTGAATATAACTAAATACACTAGTTGTGCCTACTGAAAAATAGATATCGAAACCTCGACAGAGTTCGCGTAACAAAACCTGCATCTTATCATAAGGCAAAATCTCGCCAAAGAAAACCACGCCCGGCCTGGCTATACGCCCGCATTTTGGACATATGGGCGGTATTTTTATCTCACTGTAATTTTTAATTATACTACGCCACTGGCAATTTGTGCAGAGCAATTTATGTATATCGCCGTGGATATCAATTATATTGCGTGAGCCGGCAGCGTGGTGGAAGCCGTCAATATTTTGAGTAAGTACCCATACGCGCTCAAAATATTTTTCTATCTCGGCGATAACTTCATGGCCGCGGTTAAATTTAGCTTTGCGGCAGTTCTTTTCGATTTGCGAAAGATACTTCCAGGTAAGCGCCGGCTGTCTCTCTAAGGTTTTTCCCGCCAGAACTGTTTCTATGGGAATACCTTCTTCGGTAATATTGGCGTTATACAATCCGCCAATGCCACGATAAGTAGGCAAACCTGAATCCGCAGAAATCCCGGCCCCAGTAATAAAAAGAATACTTTTACATTTTCGTAGCAACGCAACAACCTGCGCTATTTTTGAATCTTGCTTAGTTTCCATGCCTGTTTATACTGCGGGGATAATTATAGCTACGTTTCCTTTCGCTGCTCTTTTACAAAAAGCGGTAAAGTTGCCTCATGCCTTCCATCAATTGCCAAATCTATCGAATGTTCACCAAGCCTCTCAAGCTTTAATCCCTGTATATTTAGGATTAAATTCGCGGAGTCGGAACTTTGTTCATCGGGAAAGTTAATCATTATAGAGCCTTGCGCCGGAGGGATAATATTTTTTCCGTCGGCATCCACGAAATTTACCACAATCTTATGCTCCCCTCTTTCAATTTTATCAAATCTAAGCCGCAGGGCAATAGCGCATTGCGGATGGATTACCGGTAAAGTCCTGACCCAAATTGCGTCAAAGGCACCGAGCATATTAAGTTTACCGATATCAGAGGTAGCTGCGTCACATAAAGAAAATACTTCCACTCGCATCGTTATATCTCCTTTTACTTTTGCTATTAAAACTTAAAACCGTTACTGTTTTACTTAAAGTGAACTACCTCGCAGCAAGCCCTCAGCTTCGCCGCGAGGCGAGCTGGCAAGGTATCAATACAAAAATAACCTAAAGCCGCAGCAAGCCCTCGGCTTCGCCGCGAGGCGAGCTGCGGGGAATTTTCCGCCGAAGGCGGATCCGCCTTATTTTTTAAGGTGGCGGAGGCCCCTATAACCCCACACCCAGCTTTTTATTGAGGTATTTTTACCTTGCTGGGTGTGGGGTTAATTCGGCTACCCAACAGGGTGTCCCGTTGGACTACCACCTCACGCTGCGCCTGCCCAACAGGGCGTCCTGTTGGAGTGCGGCTTGCGCGTTCGGTGAAGCCTCATTAAAAAGCAACCCTTATTTTATAATTGCTTGGTGCGGGCTAATCAGAAACGCGCTCTATTTCAATTGCCTCGCTAATCGCAAGAGGAAACCGCGTGAGCTTGGTTTGCGAACGTATTTGCAATGCCCAACCTTTCTCAAGAGAGCCAAACTCTTTTGCGTTTGCCAAACCATATTCTTCTGCTACATGCGAGATATTGTTGAAACAGAAAAAAGCATCCTTTTCAGAAATACCGAAAGTAGGGTCAACTATTTGCCACCCGTATTTGGGTAAATAAATCTCTGCCCAGGCATGGCCAATTTCCTCGAAATATTTTTTAGTATCTTCTTGCGGCATAAATGCTATTCCTCTGGCGACACGCGCGGGAATGCCGGCTGCCCGGCAAAGAGCGACATAGAGTTTGGCAATATCATAGCAAATACCTTTTCCGTCCTGAAGCGTATCCGTAGGCTTACGAGGTTCATATCCGCTATCTCCTATAACTTTTCTGGCAAGCTCACGATCATATCGTATATACCCTGTCACGAAATCGTAAAGTGCTTTAGCTTTTTCGTAAGGATTTTTAAGAGAACCGGTTACTGACTGCATTTTTTCCTGGATGAGGGGATTTTGTATATTTATATCCTTCTCGCTAGCAAGATATTGCTCTAAGGATTTATCGAGGGGAGGGTATTGGTCAGGAATCAAAGACGGCTCAATTGTAAAAGGCTCTGCTTCGAACTCAACCGTATAGCTTACGCCTATAATAGCCTGAGTTGCGCTTTTAAGAAATTCAAAATAAAAAATAGGGATATCGCTGCCGTAATCATCTTTGATGAAAGCGTTGGTTTTAGGAAAAACAACCGTATCTGTTATCTTTTGACGCAGCGCTTGCTCTTGAGGTAAAGGCATACAGAACTTTAAATAGTGCGTATCACTCACAGCTTTTAAATAAAATTTTTTAGTGACTTGATAAATAATGGTTTTCTTTACTTTCTCTTGGGAAGTTCCCTGGGTTGCTTTAATCTCAGCTACCTCATCAAAATAATAGGTAACACCAACTCCGGTGATATTTAGCTTTACGAAGGTGTTGGTTTTCTCAACTATCTTTCCTTCCACGGTTTTACCGTTTTTGAGTTTGATGGTTTCGCAAAAAATAGGCGTGCAGCAAAAGAAAAACAATATTGATAGGGCTATAATTAATTTCTTATTCATACCTAAGCCTATAGCTTTCCTGATTATACCACTTGCTTTAAAAAATTATAAGTAATTTAGTGTGATAATTCTTAGGGGAATAAAATTATTTTGGGACGGCTACTTTAGAGGAACTTTTCGCAGCATATGCGCGCTGGTGGATATGACAGAAAATTTCTGAATTATAAATACTCAAAATATTCTTACAACCGGTATACCTACATACCCTACCTTTCTTATTTACTTTGACTTTCTTCATTATTTGTTCTTACCTCTTTGGCTAATTATACCACCTCCTTTCAAAAACACAAGCAGTTTCGGCAAAAAATTTTTAATTAAAAATTAGTATTTGTTGTTCAGGCGTAGGTAGCCTACCGTTTGGGCAAGAATTATTTTTTGCTCAGGCCGCAGTTTCATTGCCTTTGCAGAGCCAACCTATCAACCCAGCCGTGTACTACCGTAGCAAGGCCTTCGGAAACACAGCATACGGGATGAAACTATTTTCTCTTTGCCAGGAATACGACTTCGTCTTTAGCCGGTATATGCGGCTTAACCCTGAGTTTCTTAAGGTTAGTCCTTAAAACTTCTGATTGTTCTTCTTCTCCGTGCACAATAAAAACTTTCTTAAGCCTATCATCAAAACCTTTGACATATTCCACCAAGCCATCCCTATCAGCATGTGAGCTAAAGGCATTCAGGGTAACTACTTCGGCGTTTAACTCATAGGGGCGTCCGAATATCCTGACAGTCTTTTCTCTTTCTACGATACGCCTGCCTAAAGTTGCTTTCGCCATAAAACCAACCACCACAATCGTATTATGCGGGTTTTCAATGTTATTCTTAAGATGATGCAGGATTCTACCGTTTTCGCACATTCCGGAAGCTGATATTATTATCATGGGACGCGTTTCATTATTCAGCCGCTTAGACTCATCTACGCTAGTCACATAGTTGACACTATCGAATCCAAGAGGGTCCTCTTTATTGGCAAAAGCCCTCTTGGCTGTTTCGTCAAAATATTCCCAGTTATCTCTGAATACTTCAGTTAAATTGACAGCTAAAGGGCTATCCACATAGATAGGTATCCTTTTTATCTTTTTTTTCTTTATTAAATCGTTTACAAAATATACCATGAGCTGAGTCCGTTCCAGCGCAAATGAAGGAATAATAATTTTTCCGCCGCGCTTGACAGTACGATTTATAGTATCGGCTAATTCATCTTCCGCCGCTTCTATACTTACGTGCTTTCTCGCTCCATAGGTACTCTCTATAATAAGGTAGTCAACGTCTTTGGGTATTTCCGGGTCACGTAAAAGCGGCATACCGTAGCGGCCTAAATCCACCGCGTAAGCTATGCGCGTTGGCTTATCTGTGGTCTTAATGTCAAGAACCGGTATCGCGGCGCCAAGTATATGCCCGGAATTAAAAAAAGTCACATCAATATCTTTTGATAATGCAAAACGGGTATGATATTCAAGGGACCTGAGGTACTTAAGAGATGCTTCAGCCTCTTTTCGCGAATAGAGCGGGTATCTAAGCGGTGTGGCTCTGCCTTTGTTAATTTTATTTACAAACTTTACATCTTCTTCCTGGACATAGCCGCTGTCAGAAAGCATATACCTACATAATTCTTTGGTGGGAGGGGTTATGAATACGTGTTGGCGATATCCTTGTTTTATAAGGGTGGGTAAATTGCCGCAATGGTCTATATGCGCATGCGAAAGTATACAGGCGCATAAACTTTGTGGGTTAAAAGAGAAATTCGAGTTTACAGAATAGAACTCATCACGATGGCCGTGGAAAAGTCCACAGTCTAATAATACCTGTGTGCGGTCTACCGACAAAAGATGCATGGAGCCGGTAACTGTCTGTGCTCCTCCGCAAAACTTAAGAGTTACTGTCAATTAACACCGCCGTATTATTGATTACACCTCGCCGTCCCATATATAGATGCCGGATTTTCCATGAGGCTCGGTAAGCCAATATTCGCTATTTTTAAATTTTGACTCAAGCTTTTCTAAAAAGCTGCGCATCCGTTTAATTAACTCATCAACGGTAATATATTCGCCTATGGCTTTTTTCTTAAATAACGGTTTTTTCTGGCAAACCCCAATTGTATCTTTGCCAAACCAAAGAATCTTTTCGTAGGTGTGTTCGCGAGGGAATTGCGCTATTAGTTTCTCTAAATCTGCTCTGTCTGCATCCAAATAGCCGTGGATTTTTAGTTGCTGCGGTTCATAAAAAAATGAACCGCTTATTTGTTTTATGTCAGGCTCGGCGAAAATTATCATTATTTGATATCGCGCTAATACTTTCCTTAACTCAATAAGTCCATGCGTGCGGCAAAAAGTTTTTTGTTTTCGGGCATTCAAATCCTTATCTATGCCGTATTCCAAAACAATTCTAAAATCTGCCTTTGTATTACATATCGCGCATTTTTTAGACCGCATCGCCATGCCGTTGATTTTTTTGTTAATGTGATTTATAAAAGATACTATTTCAGTAAATTTTTTATCTTTTAATAAAGGAAGGAACCTTTTAAGAAAAAGTGGTATCAAAAAAGCCGCCACTAAACTTATTAGGGGAGTAACGCTACCGGTAAATCGGCCAATAATTTTCAAAAGTATATAAAATACAGTTGCCCACCCTAGATAGAAAAGGTATTTCATAATAAACTCCTTTAATTAATATTTGAGCATTTCTTTAAAAGGCTCTGGCGAAATATTCACGCTGCCCGTAAAAGGATAATCAAACGCTAAAATCGTCAACAAAATAAGAGCGATGAATACTGACAGTAAAATAGACATGGTGACTTGCGAGTGTAGATTCTCTGAACCAAAAAAGGAAGTGAAGGCTATGATAAATATTGCGCCTACGATAAGCACAAACCATAGCATAGGGTGAGTTCCATGCCTAGAATCAATTAACCTTTCTCTGCGTAATTCACATAATTCATTTAGTTTACGCACTGATTCCTCAAAGAAAATCTGATCGGTTATAGTTTTTGGCAGGTAATTACTGTATAAGGTATTTAATTTATTTATTACCTCTTGTACCTTGGGGCTAGGCTTTCCTTGGGAAAGCAATTGCCATTCATCGCCGGTTACCACTTGCGCATACTCATTCAGTAAATTACGTATTTGCTTCCTTGAGGGCTCGCTAAAAGACTCTGAATCTCTGTAGAGATCAACTAAGCAATTCGCTTCCCTTTCGGTATTAAAAGTTGCCTTATCAAAAGATTGCCAAACGGTCACAACAACAAAAGCAATTAGGACCGTGTATGCCATGCCCAATGTTCCAAAGATTGCTCCGGCTATATCATTATGGGATTTTAATTTTTGATGTGATATAAAACGGCGCATAAAAAGTATTCCGGCCGTAGATATCACGACCGTAACCCCTACAACAATCACACTCAAAAGTAGAAACGGCATATTTAGTAATATTTTATGAATTGTCAGCATACACCCTCCCTAATCTTAATTACCAATGGTTAATTGAATTAGTTTACTGCTAATAATAACATCTGTCAAAATAGTTTTTTTAAGTGGCCGCGAACGCACGTTCCGCATACGAACTAAAGTTCTCTGCGGGATCCTCCCGCATACATAATATTCTGCGGGATCCCGCCAAGGGCGGTGACGCCAAGGGCGGGACGAATCAAACGCAAATTAACGCTAACTGCTTATACTCTTCTCCCGTATTTATCCCGACGCGATAAAACCATGGTCTTTAGACCGTGGATGGAAGCGTGGTCGACCCCGACGTTTGGTCGGAGCAGGGATTTTCCCGACGAAATAGTCGGGACAAGCTGCTCCGCGCGTAGCGGATACAGGAAACTACCCCGACTTTTCGGGGTGGAGCTTCATTAGCTAGTATTCGCGTCTTTTTATTCGCGTTAATTGGCGTTAATGTAAACGCTTTCAAAATACCCTCACTTTTCGCTTGCAATTTTTATATTGGTAGGTGTAAAATGAATTTGAGTGGGATTCGCCTCCCGACTCTAAGAACAACAAAAAGAAGAGGAGCGCAAACTCCTCTTTTTTTATTAATGAAAAAACCAACTATTGCGCTATTAAATCTTTATCAAATAAAGAAAGCTGCCCTCTAATTTCCCAGATACGCAATTTCATAGTTTCTTGATGCCCTAATAAATCATCCATTTCCTCATTGAGGTTGCACAATTCCACAGAGGTAATATCAACCGGTTCATGGGGTAAGTTTACACGTTTAACCGGCAGGCCTGAAAAATTACCGAGCAATCGTCGCGTAAGTATCAAAAGTTCTACAGAAGTCTCACCCTCATTTGTTCTGCTAATCTTTAAAGGGTAAAACAACACATCTGTGGCAAAGCGGTACTGAATTGCCTCATTGGTTTTTGGCACTTCATTGAGCAAAATAACATCGAAAACAAACCAAGAAAATCCTTCTTTAAGGTATTCACTTATGCTATCCTTCATAATCTGAGGAATGATTGGATTTTCTACTTCCGCTTTTCTAAGGTACCTCTCCACCCACTCAATAAAGCCACTGCTGTTGATAACGTGGGTAACTAAGATGTCATGCGCCCCTATTTTTTCGTGAAAGGTCACCTCACCGGCTGGCCGCCCTTTGCTTTGTGTCCGGACATTATTTGCACCTAAATTTTTTGCTGCTTGTTCCTTGAGCTTTTCATTGATAAGTACGGTTGCCTTTCGAAAAACTTCTACATCTCCTTTTTTTACAACCGGCTCTGATGGCAAAGGTAAAACCTCAAGCACCTGTGTTTCTCCAGACGCACTCATATCGGTAGACAATAAAAGAATTTCCTCTTTACCATTCCAAGCAATCATTGCACGCTGTGTTGGTTCAAAAACTCTTATATGTGGCTTAAAAGGTATGGAGCCTCTGTCGGCATAAGTAAAGTTACATAAATATATCAGAAACAATATAAATAGAAAAAATCTTTTCATGCTTTTCTTTCCCTGTCAATTCTTTCTAAAAGCGAATTGATTTTGTTGATAAACGATTTCAACTCATCATTATCGCGAGTTTTAATCCTCACAGAATAGTCACCCGAAAGCACCTTGTCTAATTCCCTTTCTAGGCGCGGTATAGGACCGATGATGCGATTAGAATAAATCAGCGCCATCCTCAAAAGTAGAAATAGTACAATAGGCATACTAATAGCCATAACTATATCTACTTTTTTCATAGCGGGAAGCAAAGTTACGGCTACAGCCTCAGGAATCAGCATCTCTCTAAATACTGCATAATAAATTAGGTAATAAATAGCTGAAAGAAGTATAACTAATGGCACGATTATCAAGGCCATATAGCGAAATTGAAAAATTTTATTCACTAAATATTTGTGCCTTCTTACCTGCATCATAATATACCCCCTTTATTCTTTCCCTATTACTATTTCGTCAAATAAAGCTTTCGCTTGAGTCTTTGTACCATCAGCGTCACACATAAGTGCTATAGCGCCAACACCGCGAGGTTTTGCTCCAAAAACTTTTTTATAATCTTCATAAACGTTGCGGCTTTCTACGACCCAGTCTTCGTTTTGCATTTTGCCGCTGCGCGCAACTATCATCTTTATATTCTTTCCGAACGGGCTATCTAAAATTGTTCCTACCGGTAAATTTTCTGACCAAACATACTCTAAAAATTTTGAGGAAGAAAAACTTAAAAACGGGAAAATCACATAAACCCTGGCAGCATAATCATCTTTTTCTTGAAGAGTTTTTGCTCGTGATATATCAGGAAATTCTAAGACTTTCCATTTCCAACTAAGTGTGGGGTATTTCGCTAAATTATACCCGACTCTATAGTATATTGCCGAAGAGGTTTTTTCGCTTAGCGCCTGAATAAAACCATCGCTGCCGGATTTCATAAGCGCATAAGTCACTTCGCCGTTAAGTATCATTTTTTTCCATCGCTGAAGCGCCTTGTCTTCGTTAAAAGTAAATTGCTGAAAATAAGCTACGGTGCAATACCCGGTAAAAGATACTAGCAGCAACAATATCGCTATACTAAATTTCATTTTTGATATTTTCGCCATCTTATTCCTTAAAATAAAAGAAGCAACCCTCCCCTAGTGAAAAGTTGCTTTATTTTAACCAGCAATAAAAAAGATAAAGACTATTTACCGGTATTACAATAATACTCCTGGCAGAAAAATGTGTCAATATAAAAATAACGCCCTGTTATTTCTCGGGTATAACCGCAATACTAACGCTCTTTACAGCCAAATCACTTAAAGTGTCAAGCACCCTGGCAACTTCTTTAAATTGCGTTAATTTATCTGCGCTTAAAAGAGCTCTTATGTTTGGGTTGGATTTGCGCATTGCAATAATTTCATCCTTTAGCTCCCCTATGGTAACCGGGTCGTTTTCTAAGTATATGATGCCGTCTTTAGTTACGGAAATATTGACTAGTTTTGTATCTTCTATAGCCTTGGTATTTTTGGCTTCCGGGACATTTACTCTTAATTTTTGCAGGCGCTGAGGGCTAAAGGTATAAAGCAGGCTAAACGAAATAAAAAAGAAAATAAACATATTTAGAACGATGTCCGTCATCGCCACCGATTCTAAATTAACCAAATAATCTCGTTTGCCGCAAATCTTCATTTATTCGTACCTTCGTTTATTTCAGCAATAAGCTCAAGCAATTGGATAGCATGATTGGTGAGTTCGTTAGAAATCACTTTTATTCTGCTTATAAAATAGTTATAACAAAGGTAAAGCGGTATGGCAATAATTAAACCTGCAGCAGTAGTAATCATTGCTTCATAGATACCGCCGGCTAAAGCGTTCACCGTAACGTTTGCTCCGGCGCGTTCCCAAGACATAAACGCGCGGATTAAACCTGTGATAGTGCCTAAAAATCCAAGCAATGGCTCAATACTGATAATTGACACAAGAGCTCCTAAGCGCCTTTCTAATTTCTGAATTTGATTATTGCCTGCCTGCTCTAAAGTTTTCTCAAGCCTATCTAGAGGTAGATTACGGCGTTCTATGCCGATTTTAAAAATTGCTGAAACAGGATGACGCGTATTGTTACATAACTCTAAAGCATTTTTGATATTATTCGCCTTTAAATCTTTAAAAATATCTTGGACAAATTTGAACGTATCTAATTTTATACTTCTAAAAACTAAAAACCTCTCAAGCGCTATGGCAAATCCAAAAATTGAACCGATGATAATCGGATACATTATTGGCCCGCCTTTTATAATAAATTGAAGCATGGTTCCTCCTTTTTATTATCTTTTAAGTTTATAATTTTCGCAACGGCATCTACGATCCGGCTAATCGCAATTTCTACTTCCTTAGAACGCAAGCATCCGAAAGTAAGTGTTTTTGGCTGGATGCCGATAATGATTATTTTACAGCCTAAAGATTTTACTAAATAATCAGCTAGTATTTGTAAAGGTAGCTGATGGGTACAAAAAGATATTCCCCCTAATGCTTGCGGCTTAAGCAAAACGGTAGTACCGGCTTTTGCGCCGATATCAGCGGAATCAATTATTATTAGATGCGTAGGCTTAAAATTTTTTATTTCGCCGGTGAGGTTCTCCGGACTGGTTGCGCCAAGGAATACTTTAAGCTGACGGTGATTAGTTTTAAAATTATTTTGTAAATACTCGGCAACCACTAAACCAGCAGCGTCATCAGCGCGTAACTCTGACCCTACGCCTAAAACGGCGATACGCCTAGCGTTCTTTAGATTGCTTTTAAGCTTATTCTCTAGGTTTATCATCGCTAAATGTTACTCTTAGCTTGTTACTGTCTAACTGGGCTAACTCTACATCCTTTGTGGTTTCAAGAGCCTTTTTTGGGCAGGAATCAACGCATTGCGCGCAGTAAATACATCTTCCTAAATCTATTACTGCTTCAAATTTTTTCTCACCGACTTTATTAATGCTTATTGCTCCGGTGGGGCAATCTTTGATGCAAAGCCGGCAGCCGATACAGCGCTGGGGGTAATATTTAAGTTTTCCTCTAAATTTATCCGGCATTTCAAATTTTGCATAAGGATACATTATAGTCACGGGCTTCTTTAAGATTGACTGCAATACCTGACGTATCATTTTACCCGGCCTCATCGCACCAGCACCCCCTTGATAATAAGATTAACCAAAAGCTGCATAAAGGCAACCGGAACCATATATCTCCAGCAAAAAATAATCATCTGGTCTATGCGCAGCCTCGCAAAAATGGTACGCGATAAAGATAGTAACGCTATGATAAAAAGGAGTTTAGCAAGAAATATAAAAAATGATATTACTGGGGTGAATTCATAACCAAAAGGCAAAAATACTGCCGCTAAAAGCGCTGAGCCTACTATCATTTCGACATTGAGCGTAAGCCGTAACATTGCCAAATAGCGGCCGCTATATTCAGTGAAACTTCCGGCGACAACCTCGGTTTCTGCTGCAGGAATATCAAACGGACCTTTTTCTAATTTTGCAAGCAGAGCTAGAAGTGATACCCCAAAACCTGCCGCATTAAACAACCAAAACCAGGGATGTTTAGTATAGAAAAGTGCAATTTCGGAAAGCGACCAGCTATTAGCTAGTATTGCAGAGGAAAGTATACCTATAAATAAAGGGACTTCGTAGGCAAACATTTGCGTAAGTGAACGCACTGAACCAATGCGTGCGTAAAGCGAAGTAGAATACCAGCCGCCGATAAAAAAAGCTAAAGTCGGTATGGTTAATAGATACAATACCACGATAATATCGCCTTTAAACGAATACAACGGTTGAGCCTTCCATAATGGAATATAAAAGATTGCGGTTAGGCTTGCGGCAAAAGCGAAAATAGGCATTGCTTTAAACATTCTGGGGTTAGCTTCGTCGGGCACTATCACCTCTTTGGCGAGAAGCTTGATAAAATCAGCAAAAGGCTGAAAACAAGGAGGCCCTATTCTATTTTGCAGACGCGCATAAAGCCGCCTATCGATAAATTCGGCAAATAAACTGCCAGTGACAATAAAAAGAAATCCGGGAAATATTAAAATTGCAAAAAGCGCTTCAAGCATTATGTATCTAACCTCTATTTTAATTTTTTATTGAGCGTTGAAAAATCTACTCCCTGCTTTTTATACCACTCTATACTATAACTACGCAACTTCTGCCAATCTATTACTTCGTTTGTTTTGCGTTCTAAATTATCAATTGATATTAGCCTGTCAGTGCAGGAAAAACAAGGGTCTATCGCCGCTACCACAATAGGTAAATCCGCAAGGTACCTATCCCTAAGCATTTGTCTAACCGCTCGTACATTTGCAAGCGTCGGAGCTCTCACTTTTACCCTTTCCGGTTTATCGCTGCCGTTAGACTTAACGTAATGTAAATCCTCTCCTCTTGGCGCTTCATAGCGGCTTACAGCCTCACCCGCAGGAATTGCACGCGGAGCCCTAATCGCTATCGGACCGTTGGGCAATTCTTTAAGGAGTTGGCGAATTATTTTATAAGATTCCAGCAGTTCCTTGAGCCGAACTACCGTCCTACCGTATACATCACAATGCTCATCAGTAATCACTTCAAACGAAACTTCGCCGTAAGCGGCATAAGGGTCATCCTTTCTTACGTCGCGTTTAATGCCGGAGGCACGTGCTGTCGGGCCAACCGCGCCAAGCCTTAACGCATCTTCTTTGGAAAGAACCCCCACCCCGGAAAGCCGTTTTATTATTGTAGTTTCTTCTGTGGCAATATCTATGTAATATTTAGTCCTCTCCTCCAAAATATCTACGGCTTTGAATATCTGACTGGTTTGAGCTTCGTCAATATCGCGCCTTACCCCTCCAATAGTATTTATCCCGTAGTTAACGCGGTTTCCGGTAAGCAACGCTAAAATATCCATCACCACTTCTCTATCCCGCCAACTATACATAAGCAGCGTATCAAAGCCGATTTCATGTCCGGCAACGCCAAGCCATAAATAATGGCTGTGCACGCGCTCCAGTTCCGCTATGATACTACGTATATATAAAGCACGTTTAGGAACAACTAAGGCAGCTATTTCTTCAACTGCTTGCACAAAACAAGTTGAATGCGCATGCGAACAAATCCCGCAAATACGCTCCACCAAATAGACATCCTGAATATAAGTTCGCTCTTCGCAGGCTCTTTCTATACCGCGATGGTTATAACCAAGCCTTACCTCCACACCTTTAATTCTCTCTCCTTTTAAGGCCACACTAAAACTTACCGGCTCTTTAAGCGCCGGATGCTGCGGCCCGATGGGAATTCTAAATTTACGGCTACTAGGCATTATTGGCCTCCTTTTTTATCTCTTTAGTGGACGGCCGCCAGTCTTTGCGCAACGGATACTCTCCTTGCGGCCAATCATCAGGTAAAGGATAATGATGAGCCGGAGGTAAGGCATCAATCTCAAAGCCTAGCAAATCCATGAGCTCTCTTTCGTAAATATCACTGCCGGGAAAATACGGAGTTATAGTTTTTAGTACCGGTTTTTCCCTGGAAACGCTAGCCTTTATATTTAACATTATTCCGCTGGCTTGCGCAAGGTGATATATAGCGCTTAAGTTCACTCCTTCGTCTAATCCGGTGATAGCCGAAAGATGCACAAAATTTAACTGTTTAACTGCATAATCAAATATTTCAAAAAAATTATCTATATTCACTTCCAAAAAAATACGCCTCTGGCGCTGGATACGGATTTTATCAGCGAGATAACTAAACTTGCTAACTAATTCCTGTTTTATGTTTTCTTCAATACTCATGTATTTATTCTACTTCTGTCAAAATTAAATGCCAAACGACATTAACTGCTGGTTTTACGCCTTTCGTCTATCGGTTACGCTACTCGTTTCGTCTATCGTCGTACGTCTTACGTTAAACGCAACCGATACGAGCCGCGCAACCGCAACCGATTAACGCAACTCTTTACGTTCGCAAACTTTCAAGTAGTTTCACTACTCCGTCAATTATCGCCTTAGGGCTTGCCGGGCATCCCGGAACATACGCTGCTACCGGTAAAATCGCATCAATGCCTGCCTCTACGTTATAACAGCCCTTAAACACTCCTCCGCTGCAAGCGCAGGTGCCTACGGCGATAACAAACTTTGGCGCGCACATTTGGTCATAAATTCTGCGTAGCCTATTTTCTACCTGCTTAGTTACCGGCCCCGAACAAACAAGAATATCCGCGTGGCGCGGAGTGCTTTTTAGCTGGACCCCAAAACGTTCAAGGTCATAACGAGGGGTAAGCGTTGCGATAATTTCAATATCGCAGGCATTGCAAGCCCCTGTGTTAAAGTGAAGAATCCAGGGAGATTTTATTCTTGCCCAATTTACTACTTCTTTTATCAAACCCATAATTATTTCTTCAATAAAATCGACAATCCTGTTACTGTACCTATTATGTATACAACTGCCATATCAAAATCTTTTAACGCCTCTAAGGGAACGGTTGCAATAATAAGCGTGGCTACATGTGCCAGCGTAAAGAAAAAAGCAAAAGGAAAAAAAACGCTGTAATCAGGTTGAACCATATTGTCATAGGTATCTTCTCCGCAGGCGTAAGACTTACCTGAGTCAATTGCTTGGCTTTTCGAACGATATGAAAATTTAGAAAATAAATACATAAGCGCTAGCGTCACAAGTAAAATAATCATAAACGCAACCGGAGGAAAAAGTAATACTTTATACACAATCTTTAGTCCTTTAGGTCTCTTAGCTTTCTCACGTCCAAAGAATTATTATGGCGATGTATGCAAAGCACCACACCTACTGCCACTGCAATTACAACCGCTTCAACAACAATCAGGCTAATCACCAAACTCTGAGCCAGAGCCGTATGTCCGGTAACGTAGCCGACAACGATTATTAAAAGCGTTGCCGCTTTCATTAATATCTCCAGCCCTATCAATGCCCTGATTAAATTATAGGTCATCAAGGTACAATAAATTCCTACGATAAAAAGCATAATCGTAAAAAGGCCAAACGGCCAAAATAATTGTAAAGTTTCAGCGCTCATCTTTTTTTGACTCCCTGAATAATATTACTACAGCAAAAACGCCTGCTAATAAAATAGTAATTTGGCCTAAAAGGTCAATGGGGCGCATATTCCATAGAATCGCCCGCGCATCTTTTTCTAATTCTGCAGGCGGCAGGCTTAAATGTAGTTTCATGCGGACAAAACTTAAAGTGATTCCTATCGCCACCATAATAAAAGGCAAATACCAAAATCTGCGTATCCTATCCTTCATATGCTGCAATACTTCTTCGCGCGTTAATTGGTGTGTAAGGCTTATGGTGCTTAC
Organism: Candidatus Omnitrophota bacterium; assembly: GCA_030692055.1. The sequence continues at coordinate 18,363 of JAUYCY010000012.1, forward strand.
GAATAATACGGGAATTAAACCGGCGCATACTGAAAGCTCAAATACCGCTGCTAAGGGCGAATTAAGCCTAAACATCAACATGGTAAGTGCCACACTTATAAGCGCAAGGCCTATTGCTGAACGTAGTAAGCTCCTGGTCATTGTTGCCCATAAAGCAGAAATTATCAATAATATTAAAATGATAAAGTTAATGGTCATATTAGCCTGCGGCAATATGCTTTAACGGCAGAATAAACGTATTCAGTATAAAAGGAAAAATTAAACCAACGCCAACGGTTATTGCCGCCAATACAATTTGCACAAATGCCAAGCCAGAACTAACTTCTTTAATCTGGGCTAAATCCTGTTTTAATTTACCAAAGAACACTTGTCTTTGCATAGATAAAAGATAGGCAAGTGTTAAAACGCTCGCGAGCACTGCAATAGCCGTATAAACATAGTGGCCGGATAACCACAATGCCATTATAATCATTAGCTTACTCCAGAATCCCGCTAAAGGAGGCATCCCTGCGGCGGATAAACTGCCTATTGCCGAAGTCAAACCGGTCAACGGCATATTTTTTGATAAGCCCCCCATCCTCTCCATATCCCGAGTGCCCAGTTTTTCCTCTAATGCCGCTGAATTTACAAAGAGAAGTGTTTTAAAAATAGCGTGATTGAATAAATGGAATGCGCTGGCGGCTAAACCTAAGGGCGTACCACAGCCTAAGCCCAAAAGAATATAGCCCACCTGGCTTATACTTGAATAGGAAAGCATTCTTTTAAAATCATTTTGCCCTAACGCAATCAATGCGCCTAAAACAATAGAAATAGTTCCCACCAAAAGTAAAATAAAATTAATAGAAGCGTCTGCAAAAAATACTGTTCCTACTATACGAATAAGCGTATATACTCCCAATATCTTCGTTACAATACCGGCTAAAAGAACCGAAGTAGATGCCGGAGCGTGTGTGTAGGCATCAGGCAGCCACCCATGAAAAGGAACCACGCCTGCTTTGATAAACAGGCCGCACATAAACATTCCTATGGCAAACATAATAAAGTAAACATGGGAAGAGTTTTTTAAGGCTGCGCTAATTGCATCGAATTTCGTATCCCCGCAGACCATCAATAGCAGCGCCACCGACAGTAATATTAAAATAGTCGCTACTACAGAAAGCACAATATATTTAAATACTGCGCTCAAAGCTTTCAAATCTTTATCAAAAGCAATTAAAATATACGAGGCGACAGCAGTAATCTCAATAAAAATATAAAGCGAAAAAATATCATTCACCAATACTACGCCATTCATTCCGGTAAAAGTAAAAAGTAAAAGATTGATAAAATTGAACCTGCGTCTTTGGTCCTTTACTAGGTGCATTCCTAAGCTAAGCGCGATAGCCGATACAATGCCTATACAAAGAAGCATTAGAATGCTTAAACTATCAAGCTTAAGATTAAAATGAAATAATACCCCGGGTATACTAAAAACTTTAAAAACAGGTGAGAACGGCAAAAAACATGCCAGTATGGCCTGGCCTACAAACAATATAAAAGCCCACCAAAGAGCAACTCTATGTAGATTTTTAGTAAAAGGTAAATTTAAAATCATAATGCTTAAAAAAGGAACCACAATCAATGAAGATAACATTATAACCTACTCCTATACAAGTTCATAATTACGGTAACAACTATTAGATTAAAAATCTGAAACAAATTCGAATTCATGCAAACTCTAAACCCTAAACTCTAAATCCTAAACAAATCCAAAATCATAAACTCAAAAGCCAAAACAGTTTTGAGTTTTGAGAATTTGGACTTTGAGTTTGTTTACCTGCCTGCCGACAGGCAGGGAGTTTAGGGTTTGGGATTTAGGGTTTATCATTTAAGTTATGGAAAACTGCAATTTAGGTATACATCAAAACTAATAAAACCGCTGCCAAGCCGATTAAAGACCACATTAAATATATAGAGTAATTTTCTGTGTGCAGCCTCCTCATCTTATGCGCCAGATGTAAAACTGTCTTTGCGAAAAATACGTCGTATATCCAGTCTATTTTTCTATCTAACCAAAAGGCAATTCCGGAGGAGGCCTTGACAATATAATGTCCCCACAAATATGGGTCAAACCATCGCATCTCGGCGCGCGCGTAAATCCAGCGCAGTCCCGGCGCATAATGAATATGATCTACCGCGCCTAACCCCTTACCGGATAATTTTACGCCAAAAATATGGTTTAATAAAGCTAACAATAAAACAACTACGGTAGCAATGACGAGTTTCGCATTTAAGGGAAAAATTGTAAAATCATGGCCGCGCGTTCCTTCACTTCCCAAAATAGGTACGATCAGTTTATTTAGTGGTAGGCTATTATATAAACCAAAAAGGATACAGAGAAAACTAAGCACAATCATTGGCGTAAATATAGCAAGTGGCGCTTCTTTTATATCTTTATTTTTCTCTGAAATTTTGCCTAAGAACGCCGCATGGCCCAGCTTTAAAAAAGAGGCGGCGGTAAAAAAGGAACCCGCAAGCGCCACAAGATAGAATATAAATCCGCGCTCCAGCGCCGCATCGTAAATAAGCTCTTTAGAGAAAAATCCGTTAAAAGGCGGCACCCCAGAGATTGATACGGCGGTTACAACAAAACAGATGAAAGTTATAGGCATTCTTCTGCCTAGCCCCCCTAACTCTTCTAAATTAGTTGTGCCTGTTTGTTTTTCCACCGAGCCGGCGCTAAGAAATAAACCGCACTTATAAATCGCATTATTAAGCATATGAAACAGTCCGCCGATAATGCCGATAGGTAAAGCAGTGCCAATACCTAAAATCATATAACCAACTTGGCTGATAGCGTGATAAGATAAAAGTCGTTTATAATTTTTCTGTATCAGCGCCATCATTACTGCGGCAAGTATTGTTATAGAACCTATCACCATAAGTAAAATGCTTAAACGCGAACCAGCTTGCAGTTTAAACATATCTAAAACAATGCGCGTAAGAAAATAAATTCCTAAAAGTTTTTCTAAGGCTGCCGGCACCAGTGCCATAAAAGGTAGCGGCGCGCTAGTTGCGGCATCGGGAATCCAAGTATGAAAAGGCATAGAGCCCGCTTTTGAAATTGCTCCGATCGCTAAAAGCATAAAGGCAACAGTTGCCAAGCCGCTAGTTTCTAGGTGTATTTTTGAAATTGTATAAGTTTGCGCCAGGTGGCCGCAAAGCGCTATACCAATCATCATACATAAATCGCCGATACCGACGATGACAAATGCTTTCGTTGCTGCTTTAAACGCTCCTTTATTGCCGATAGCGATCATTGCGAATAAAACTAAAAGCAGTCCTTCCCAAAAGAAAAGCATCAAAATCAGATTATCCGCAAGTACCGCCCCGCAGGCTAAAGCGAGCGTTAATAAAAAGTATAAATAGAATTGGCTGACGTGCTCCTTGCCCCGCATAAATATAACCGAGTACATAGCCACAAGAAAACCTATAGCAGAAATGGCTAAAATAATAAAAGCGCTGAGATTATACAATCGCAGAGAAAAATCTAATCCCAGGCCTAACCAAGGCAAAGAAAAGGTGAAATTGTTATTAAATAAAAATATTGTTATTAGAAGAGTTGCGGATGTTGCTGTTAATACAATAACCTCTTTTATTCTACGCAGTTTATTTAGCGGCAAAAACACAAACAAACCGCCGAGCAAAGGTATAATTATAGGTAAAAGTATAATTTCCTGTTTCATTTTACCATCCCTAACATTTGAAAAACTGCGGCCTCAGCAAACTTAAAAGGATAAAAGATTAAAATTCCGCCTGCTAAAGAAAGTGCTGCTAGTATTGCTACACAAGTAACCATTAGCCGAGAGCCTTCTTTCGCTTGCGGCATACATAATTGGCCCATAAATACCGCGTTAAATAACCTAAAAAGATAAATTATAGTTAAAAATGCTCCTAGTAAAAATATACCGCTAATCGCTAAATTACCGTCTTTAACCGCGCCGCTAAACACCATATATTTACTGAAAAAACCGCCAAAAGGCGGTATGCCCATTACCGAAAACGCGCAAAATAAAAAAGAAATTGCCGTAACCGGCATAGTTTTAATCAGGCCGCCAAGCTTAGTGATGTCTTTTGTTTTGGTGTTTTGCTCCACTATCCCCGCGCACAAGAATAGCCCGGCTTTGGCAAAACCGTGCATTAAAATATAAAGTAGCGCGCCGATAATTCCAATCGTATTTTGCGTGGAAAGCCCAAGGAAAATAAAACCTATCTGGCTAATTGTCGAATAAGCCACGATGCGTTTAAAATCCGTATCAATAAGTGCCGCGCCTGCGGCAACCAACGCGCTTAGGCCTGCGATATAAGGCACGACCGTATGCCAAATGACTTCAATATTAAAAGAAGCGATAAAAAGCCGCGCAAAAACATAAACACCTATCTTTACCAGCACTGCCGCATGTAACAACGCAGTAACCGGCGAAGGCGCGACGCCCGCATCCGGCAGCCAAGTATGAAACGGCAAGGTCGCAGATTTTGAAAATATACCTATAAGAATTAATAAAACTGTAAGGTTAGAAAGCGGATTAATTCCTAACTTATCTTTTATTACCAAGAGATCAAAAGAACCGGCCTGCTGATAGATACTGATAAAACCAATAAGCATTAGCACAGCGCCAAAAAATGTCACTAAAAATGCTTTGTCTGCACGCAGCACATAGTGTTTTTCTCTAAAAAATCCGATTAATCGCCAGCTGCAAATAGCCGTGAGTTCCCAAAATACATAAAGGAAGATTAGGTTGGCAGAAAAAATTAACCCCATCATCGAGCCTAAAAAAAGCGTTACCATCAAATAGTATTCACTCTGGTGTTCGTAATGACTAACGTAGTCGAAAGAATACAAAACAATAATTGCACTCACTAGCGACGATACGCAAGCCATAAATACTGCCAGGCCGTCAGCCGTAAAAGAGAAATTAAATCCCAAAGGCAAGACCTTGGTTATGATTAAAGTTTTACCGGATAGAACAAGCGGTATCAGCGATAAAGAGAGTAGAAATGAAGAAACGATAAAAATAAGGCTAAGTGAGTTTCGTAAGCGAATGTTGATACGTCCGGCTAAAGGAAGTAAAAACGCTCCTGCCAGCGGAATAAAAATAATACTTAAAAGAATTACCTGAAATTTAATCATAGCCGAATTTCTTAATAAACCAAGTTTTTACTACCTGAACTAAAAGTAAATAAGTAATAACCATAAAAAAGAGAATAACAAAATATAAAGGCGGCGGAGCGACAAAGCCAAACGGCTTAGCTAACCCCGAAAACGGAATAACGATACCTGTGGTAACAATCAATATAGAGGTAAGCACAAGAAGTCGGCTGGGCCTGCTTTCAATGAAAGGAATTTTTCCTGTGCGGATAATGTAGATTACCAACGTCTGGGTGCATAGCGATTCGATAAACCAGCCGGTATGAAATAACTGGGGATTATTCCAAGTGTTAAAAATAAAAAGCATCACTCCGTAAGTAAGGAAATCGTATATCGAGCTTAACGGCCCGATGATGATCATAAAATTTCGAATCGCTTTTACATTCCACGGCCGCGGTTTAATAAGATAATCTTTATCGACTTCGTCCGTCGGAATAGCCACCTGAGAAAGGTCGTATAAGAAGTTGTTAAGAAGTATTTGTATCGGCAGCATCGGTAGAAACGGCAAAAATAAACTGCCGCCTGTCATGCTTAACATGTTTCCGAAGTTGGAGCTGGAACCCATTTTAATATATTTAACGATATTGCCAAATGTTTTTCTGCCTTCAACAACTCCGTCCTCTAATACCATAAGGCTTTTCTTAAGAAGAATGATATCAGCGGATTCTTTCGCAATATCAACCGCGTTATTTACGGAAATACCTACGTCCGAAGCTTTAAGCGCCGGCGCGTCGTTAATACCATCACCCAAGTAACCCACGATATGGCCGTTATCATGAAGCGCGTGAATTACTCTTTCTTTTTGTAAAGGTGAAAGTCTTGCAAAAACAGTAGTACTTTTTACCAATTCTTTTAAATCTTGGTCGTTGATTTTCTCAACTTGTTCTCCTATGACCAAACCTTTTGCGTCAAGCCCTACCTCTTGACAAATTTTCTTAGTCACCAATTCGTTATCGCCGGTTAGAACTTTCACCTCAACGCCAAGCTTTTTAAGTGCACTAATTGCTTTTTGCGCTGAAGGTTTAGGCGGATCAAGAAAAGCAAGATAGCCTTTTAGAATTAAATCTTTCTCGTCGTCTTTTGAATATACGTCTTTTTTATTCTCAATATCCTTATAGGCAACTGCCAACACCCTAAAACCTTCGGAACTCAACTTATCATACTCTTCTTTTAAGTCGGCAAGGATAAGATATTCCATAGGAAGATACTCGCCGTCAATCTCGTATCTGGTGCAGCGTTTGAATATTTCTTCGGGAGCTCCTTTTGAAATAATTCTATGTTTTTCACCCTTCTCTACCACTACCGACATTATTTTTCTTGAAAAATCAAAAGGAATTTCATCAATCTTTTTAAACTGCTCGACCACAACATTCGTATGCTTTAAGATAGCCCTGTCCAAAAGATTTTTTAACCCTGTCTGATAGAAACTATTTATATATGACGCCGCAAGAACATCCTCATCGTCTCTGCCCACTACATCGCAATGTCTCTCTAACACAATATGGTCTAGCGTTAAAGTGCCTGTCTTATCGGTACAAAGTATATCCATAGCCCCGAAATTCTGTATGGAATTTAAGCGCTTAACAATCACTTGTTTCTTTGACATTTTAATCGCGCCTTTAGATAGATTTATGGCAACCAGCATCGGCAGCATCTCCGGCGTAAGGCCTACTGCCACGCCGAGAGAAAAAAGCAATGATTCGATAAAGTTACCTCGGCGTATGGCATTAATGGCAAAGATAAACAACACCATAAAAAGCATAGCGCGTATCATAAGCCAAGTAAACTTATGAATACCCCTGTCAAAGCTTGTTTCAATTCGCATAGTAGCGAGCCTGCGGGAGAGTTCTCCGAATTGAGTATTAATGCCTGTTTTTACTACCACGCCTAAAGCTGTGCCGCTTACTACGCTAGAACCCATAAATGCGATGTTTGACAATTCAGATATGGAGCTACCCTTAGATTGTATGGGGCCGGCTACTTTTTCTATAGGAAATGACTCTCCGGTTAAAGAGGCTTGGTTGATAAATAAATCTTTACAGGAAATAATGCGTAAATCCGCGGGGATCATATCGCCTGCAAACAAATCTACTATGTCACCGGGAACTATTTCTTTGATTTTTATTTCTTTTGATTTTCCGTCTCTATATACCGTTGCGGCAGTACGCACCATTTCACTTAATTTTTCCGCTTCCCTACCTGAGCGATACTCTTGAATGAACGAAAGAAAAACACTCATTAGTACCATAGCAAATACCAAAAGCGCGCTGATTTTTTCTCCGAAAAATAACGAAAATGTTCCGATGATAATAAGCACGATAACTAAAGGATTAAGGAATTTGGAAAGAATCTGCGCTAAAATAGTGCGTTTTTTCTTCCTGGCAGGCTCGTTATAACCGTATTCTAAAAGGCGCTGGCGCGCCTCGGCCGAAGACAGCCCTTTTTCTGAAGTTTTTAATTGCTGGAGGATAAATTCATTAGTAGAACTAACAACATCAAGGTTTAGATACTTTAGATTACTTTGCCCGTTGGCTTGAAATTTATGATTGCTTTCGCTCACCGGTTTATAAATGAATTGGGTAACAGAAACATCAATATTTAAATATCAAAAAATAAATAAGTCTTCCGGCATACCTATACCAGAAGACTATATTATGTAAGCCTTTATTGAAATAAAATTCTACTCCCCCTTGCTGATTTGTCAATGTTTTTCACCGCAAATCAACTTCTAAACACTTCTCTTTATCACTCTATAAAAAATAGATAGACAGAGTGTTTAGGTAATTTTTTTAATCGTTTTAACGGACTTATTCTTGAAGCTAAGAAGAATTTCCTTGGTTTATCTGGTGAGCCATTGCGTATTTATTTATAGTATATGCGTCTTCTTCGCGGATTTTGATTATTTCTGCGCCAATATCAAATTTATTTTCCGATAACGGCATAACCCTCGCGATTCGCGCTACAACTGCTATGGGTATAGGTGAAATTTCCTTAGAAAGGTCTATCTGAATAGTTACGTAAGAATTTACCGGCAAAGCTTTTTCTGATACAAACAACAACCCATGCAGGCTTATATCTTTTGTTTTGGAGTTTTTATAATAATCTTGCACCGGAAAATGCACGTCAATTTTCGCCTTTAATCTAACCGACCTCCTGCGTTCAAAGCTGTTATATTTGTCGGCTGTGATAGATATAGGCGTAGGCCCTTTTCTTTCAAAAATCTTATCTTCCATCGCAACATTATAATAACGCTTAAGCGCCCGCCTGATATCCGAAATAATTCCCACGAACGGCTGTATCCTACAGCCGGTAAGCCTCTCTGCATGCTCAATCACATCGACGTCGAGGGGATCAACCATAACCACCGTGATGACGTTTTCCATCTTATCTATGGGAATGAGCAAATATTTCGCTGCAATATCTACAGGAATTAGCTTAATTATTTCCTCGGGTATATCATAGGTTTCCAAGGAAAGATACGGAAAGCCTAATTGGTCGGTAATACATTTCGCTAAATCCTCTTCCTGTATATACTTGGCATTAAATAAATATTCTGTTATGGCACCGCCGGAAACAGATTGGCAGCGAAGCGCCTCGTTTAGCATATCTCTTGTGATAAAGCCGCGCTCTAAAAGAATCTGACCTATCTTTTTCTTTTTTTGTTTCATAACTTGGCCATTAAGGAGGTTTATAAATTTACCCCTCTACTATGATATTCTATCAAATATAATAAAACTTACCGTCAAAATGAGCGTTTTTGACTCTGCGGTAATCCCAATAACAAGCATATGCCAATAAAATAAAAACTAAAGCAAAAGCCAATGCAATTAATATGGTGATGTTAGTCCACCATCTGCTGCCGCCGGACTCCAGTACGCTAAGCTCAGGGCTTTGCGGCTTATAAAACACTTTAACAACTTTTGCGACAGGATACTCATTTACTTTACGTTCTGACCAATTTTTGCCAAAGCCATCTTGAATGAATTGAAGATTTTTTCCGCTATACTCTATGCCGTTTGCAATATAACGATAACGTATATCCGGTTCATAATGCCTAGTATGCATCTCGCCCGTACTTTTTGAAAGATGCGAATCGACTTTCGAAAAAATTATCCGGCCTTCTACCGAAGGCCAATTAGAAGAATTGATGCCGTTATCAATCTGCTCGTAGCCGCGATAGCCTAAAATGACGGCTATGACCAGAAAAATTACTCCCAATACTACGCATAAACGCATTCGGATTAAACGGTTTCTGGAAGCAAGACTCAACTTAAACGAAACATTTTCTACTTTCATTTTCCTGCCTTATCTTTATTTAATTTTACTGCCGGATATGCTGATTTGCAACGGAAAAAATTACAGAAAAAAATTACAGAAGTTATCTTGAGGGCAGTTAAATTTTGCCGACGAGGTTATTTTTTAATAGCCCTGAATGAAATGAAGCTCTTGTCGCTTTTTTCTCCACTACCAGCTACCTGTATCAAAGACCAGGCATAAACTTGATTGTTCTCAAATAGCTTTGCTTCAACTTTTATCGAAGAAACGTTAAAGGGTAAAATCTTTTTAAGGAGTAAATTGTCATTGTACATATTATAACCTTTATATAACCTAAATTCGTAGCGGTCTATTCCTATAGCTGCGTGCCACCATTTAAATTCAAGAGAGTCCCCTATCAGACTAACTTCTTCGTTTATGGGATAAACTAGGCGCGGCTCAGGCGGCCTATCAAATAAGCTAGAACGCCCCCACATAAAATCTCTGGCAAAAATAGGCATTGTGAAAAAAGAAATAAGCACTATCGCTATGAAATATTTCATTTTATACATTCACGGCGCTAAATCCGCGGCATTCATGCCGCGGATTATATGGTGCGCCGCTCAGTATTAGCCATACTGAAATCTCGGGGCTTAAAACCCGAGGAGCTATGGAGGGCTTCATTTTTTATACCCTACTCTTACTTCTTGAGCCAGATTTTATAAGATGGTTTTACGCCGCAGACGAGTACAAGAAGAATAAGTATGGGATAACTAATATTTAAAAGCGGCGGAAAACGCTTAGTAACGATGATGCCAAAAAAATCAACCAGTCTCCGCGGCAAGCCGCGGAGTATGTTCTATACTAATATTTCACTGGTTCATTCATTGCCTTGGAATGAGGTCAACTACGTTTACGATTTCGGCTTCATCCCCGTGGCAAGCCACGGGGTATTCGCCGAGAGAGAATAAAGATGAGATTTTCACTAACAACATATCTACCAGTGTCATCTTCTTTATCCTCTCGTTTAATATTCCTAACATTTTGCCTCTTTTCTTACTCTAAACCTATTTTGTATTTTCGATATAGGATATCCTTTATCCCGACGCGATAAAACCACGGTCTGGAAGCGTAGTCGGCCTGCCTGCCGGCAGGCAGGGATTTTCCCGACGAAATAGTTGGGACAAGCTGCTCCACGCGCAGCGTCTGCGAAAAACCACCCCGACTTATCGGGGGTGGAGCTTCATTTCTTAAGAACTCGGAAAGTAACGAAACTTTTATCACTCTTTAGTCCGTTGTCAGCGACTTGTCTTAATGTCCAAGTATAAACCTGGTTATCTTCAAGCAAGTTTGTTTTAACTTGTATTAAAGATACATTAAAGGGTAAAGTTTTTTCAAGGATTGCATCGCCAGATGAGCCACCGCCTTTATATAGATTGAATTCGTAGCGGTCTATTCCTATAGCTGCATGCCACCATTTAAACTCAAGAAAATCTCCTGTTGTAGTAACTTCTTCGCTTGTAGGATAGACCAAACGCGGCTCAGACGGCCTTTCGCCAGAGGTAGAACGGCATAACACAATATCTTTAGTAAAAAACTGCGTAATGGCCAACGAAATAAAAAATACCATCACTACGAGTTTTATCTTACTTATCATACAACCTCCTCCATTTTTCGCCAGCGGCGTTTTCTGCCCCCGGCAGAAACCCGCTTAGGCTAAATCTCAATGTAACACGTAATGCCCAAGCCCATCATCATCTCCTCTCAACCTAAAATTCTCTACCGCCGCGTTTTTGTTAGAAGACACGCTAAATTCACAGGTAACTTTTAATTAATTCTTTATACTCGCCGATAATTATTTTTTTAAGCGCAGGGTACTTTGTAAGGAAAAACCGTTGTTATTACAACTAAAAAAATATAAAAGGGTGTGTGTACTTATACATTTTACTCCTTATTTTATATGTCTGAATTTTCAAGAGTCATCAGGGATTTTTGGATGAGGTATTTTTAGCTTTTCCGCCTCTGCCAAAGGCAAATCCACCTTTATAATAATTTACTTGGTAACGGGTAGTGCCTACCCAGATTGTTTCGTTTTTTCCTTTATTGGTCCCCGTCAATATACTTGAAGTGATAGGTTGTTTTTAATAGTTTTTCAAATAACTTCGCGTCTTGTATGACAACCGGAGAGGTATCAACAAGCTTAGAAAGGCCTTCCCAGATTCCAAACCAACCAAGCGGCATAAGGATAATACTTGACATATTAAGCGCCAGCTCGTTTAAAAACTTAAAATATGTTGCCAGGGTCAAAAAAGTTAGTGAGCAAATGCCGACAATAACAAATATCAGCCCCCGGATACGAATATGAGTAATAACTTTCTTCTTTTGCAAAAATTTGTGGCGGAAATGTTTTCTAAGCCTGCTTATAACCATGTGTTCCGATTCTTCGTTCTTTAACGAAGTAGGAACATAAATTGTGATGACAAAATCTCCTGTGTGTGTTTCTTTATACCGTTTCTTTAACTCATCTATGAAATCTCCGGAAACCGTGCGTTCGCTTAAAGGCCGGGGGTCAAAATCAGAAAAGATATCGTCCCAGGTATCAATGACAACGCCTATTTCTTTTAAATCCTGAACTCTTTGCTCTGCTCTTTTCTTGGAATCATCTATCATTTTTTTGCATCGCCCTTACGCGTAAGCTCCACATAGATTTTTACGGTATATCGAAATAGACTGTTTAGCTAGATATTGTAACAGAAAAAATTAAATATAGTATCGTGAAATTTTTGATAGTTTGTCAATCTATCTAGCATCTTGAGGTGACCCTATTATCTCGATAGCCATCCTTTATCCAGCCAGTATTGATGCTCCTGGAGCCATTCGTCTTTGCGCGCCTGAATTACCTCTTTAAATTGCTGTCTGCCTCTTTCGATAGTCGCCAACTGCTCAGGATATTCTTTTTTTGCCGCAATGTCTTCGCTGAGCCTCTTACCTAATTTCACCGCCTCTTCTATAGTTTGTGATTGGAGTTCTCTTTTAGAAGATACTCCTGCGCTATATTGCGCGCCGCAAGTATGCCCGTAAAACTTGATATAGTCCAATACTTCCTTGTTGTAGCCGCTGCCCGAAGAAACAACACCCGCGATATATTTACCCAAAAGCCGCTTACAGTGGATAAAGTGGGCTGAGCGGTCAAATAGTGTCTTCATTGAGCCGGTAACCTGATTTATGTAGTTGGGCGAGGCTAAAATTATTCCGTCGGCTTCAAGCATTTTTTTAAGAATTACGGCTACGCTATCTTTGATTGAACAACTAAGAATCTTTTTGTGGCAGACTTCGCAATGTGTGCAAAAGCCAATGTCGCAATCTGCCAAATGAATGATATCGACGCTTGCCTTTCCTTGCGGCAGGCCCTTTAAAACTTCTTGAGCCAAAAGAAAGGTGCTACTTTTTTCTTTATGCGGACTTGAAGAAATAAGTAATATGCGCATTTTCCTCCTTAATGAGACTTAGCCCCAATTTATCGGGGCTGTAGCCGAATTAACCCCGACGAACGTTGTGAAATTATCTAAGAGAATTTCACAACACCTTAGTGAGTCGGGGTAATGTAGTTTGGAATATTTTACTTTAGCTTTTCAGCTTTTCCGCCAGAGGCGCATGCCTGCCGATAGGTAAGAACAGACAGCAAATAACGAAAGTAGGTTAGTATCTTTTTATGACAATGCGCTAATGAATATGCTGCTAAGTTACTAAGTTCTATTCTTGTTTCGTCAGAATTTCTTTACCAACAGAGCCTGTCTTATCACCGTAAACAGTCCAAACTCCATTAAGCGTTTTCCCTTCAAGGGTGTAAACAACCTCACCGAAGTCGCCCTGATTTAAGTTAGACCAGGCTACAGCAAGTCTCTTGCTATCTTCATAATAAAAACCAACACCACCATGACGTTGATTGGCAATTGTCCAGTTAAGCTGATATACTTCTCCAGTTTTTTTAATCGTTACAGTTCCGATATAAGGCTCGCTAGTGGTATTTGCTCCCGGATTCCAACCTTTGACAAAATATGTGCCTTCAATATTGTCAGCAGCACTTGCATAATCAATTATGCAGGAAAATGAGAATATCAATAGACATACAAGAACCATTAACTTTTTGCCCATCTTAACCTCCTTTTTTTCTCTAAACGCCCTCTTTGTAACCACTTTCCACCTACGCGGTGGCCTACCTGCCGGCAGGCAGGGATTTTGGTTTAGATGACTAATGTGGCGGGCAAGGCCTGACCACGCTATCCTTTATCAATTAATACCCACCTCCAGGTCTACCCTCTTTTATTCTTTCTAACATCGCCTTAGCCTGGTCGATTGATTCATAATCAGGGTAATGAGCAATGATATCCTTTAAGTAAGTGACCGCCTTTTGCTTTTCGCCTTTTTCATCGTATAGATATGCGTACATAAGCTTTACCCAGGGGATATAATTGCTGGGTAAATTTTCTGATTCAACTATCTTTAATTGTTCGAATGCTTTTTCATATTCGCCTTTTCGAAATAAAGCCGATACGAGTAAAGAACGGAATACATAGCTATACACGGAACCCGGATTATCCAAGAGGTATTGCTCGCAATCTCTTATTATTTCATCATTATTTTTTTCTAACAATGCTTTGAGCCACTTTTGTCTTTGGCTTATTTCAAGAGGAAACCTCTTATGATTTTCTCCCTGTTCGATGAATTTAATTTTGTTATTTTCTATTACATATCTTAATCTGGAATCAGCCCAAAAATCATCCCCAAGATATGTTTTTCTTTCATAGGCTTTACGAAAATATTCCCATGCCTCATTAAATCTTCTTTCAACAAGATAAATTAGCCCTAAATCTCCGTAAATAATCTCAAGGTCAAACGTATCATTGCCAATAAATTCCAGTGCTGACTTAAACACTTTCTCTGCTCTTAGATAATCACCATAGCTAGAATAAACAACCCCTAGATCCATATATGCCCGGTAAAAATTGCCCTTTGCCTGTAAGGATTTTTGCGCCTCTATCTCTGCCTCTTTATATCTACCCTGTTTTATTAAAAATTTAGCGCGTAGATGTAACGACTGCGCATCGTTTTGTTCATACCTAAATTCTGTCGGCTTAAAAACTCTCTTAGTCTTGTTGATTACTATGTGCTGAATCGTTCCATACTGTTGCTCTTTGTATAGACGGCCGAAAAGCACGCTTAAAAACAATCCTATAATAACAAATATTGCTATTTTCGCAAAAAGAGGCGGGCCGAGTCTTTGGTAATCTCCCTGCGTTTGTGGTTTATAATTCCTCATTTTAATAATGAAACTTAGCTTTTTAAACTGAAAGCTGCTGACTAAAATTTCACATTTCGCTTACGCGGCAACCCAAAGAATATAACCTAAATATCATGGTTGACGAGGTCTGACCCCGCTATCCCCCGTTCTTCTTACTACCACCCCTTTGAAAATAAAATCAATTTCTGCAAGATACCTGTTATGAATGTGATATCAAGATCTTTTTCTAAAATATAATTTGGTTTTTGAATTATAATCGTTTTACCGCTTGCTATTATATAGTCAAATCCATTATCAAATAATTCTCTTATTGTATTTTTTATGGTTCCATTATTAAGGTGGCTCATCGCCTGCGTAGGATTGTTGGAAAAAATTAGAAAATCCCTGTCAAGCGATTCATCGTTAATTTTTACCTCATGGACTATGCCTAGTTTCTTCCCCAAATTGCTCAAAAAACCTTCTCTGTATATGCTTAATTTAAAAAAAGAACTTTTGGCTAAAGAAATCTTTAAATATGCCGGGGAAGATTTGCTGGCTGGGATAAGCTTAATGGAAAAATTTAAACCATGATATTCGCCATTCAGGGTAGGATAAAGAGTAAATTTAACAATAGATCCATTAAAATGATTTGTGAGATTTTTCAGGGCTTCATTCTTCTTTCTGCCACTGATATAAAAAATAGCAAGGAAAGCTATAAATATAATAAATGGAAATAGTGACTGTATCATCGTATCGATCATCAACACAAGTAATATGGCGGGCAGTGTCTGACCCCGTTATACCATATTCAAATTATTACCACAAACCCAGCCTGTTGAAAATGCTGCCTGTAAATTATACCCACCTGTAGTTGCATCAACATCTATTATCTCTCCAGCAAAGAATAATCCTTTGATAAGCTTTGATTCCATAGTTTTTGGATTTATCTCTTTTGTGCTCACTCCGCCTCTAGTTACAATACCGTCTTTAATAGGTAATACTGCTTCTACTGTTAAACGTAAGCCAGATAAACCCTTAATAAGCATCTTTCTTTCCCCAATAGTCATTTGGTGCGCGCTTATGTCGGGGCTTAAATTACAATACTCAAGAAATCTCTCCATCATTTTTCTCGGTAAAACATCTTTAAACATATTTTTGATAGTTTTTGCAGAATTTATTTTAAGTTCACGTAAAACCAAAGCGTCTAATTCTTTTTGGGTTAACTTGGGTGTAAAATTAATAATTAATTCAACACTATTTTTAAGCTCTAATCCCGTTGCTAAACTTTCCCGACGTTCCGTCGGGAATAATGATGGGTCGGGACGTCGCCCCACGTTGTGGGACTCCAGCGCGTCATAGGTAGCAGCGCTTACATCAAGAATTATAGGGCCGGATACGCCGAAATGAGTAAAAATCACATCACCCAAACGCTCGGCTATTTTCTTACTATTACTCAAAACAGTTACGCGCACTTTTTTAAGCGATATACCCTGCCAATCTTGCACAAATTTTTCTTTAATAGCTATCGGAACGAGCGCCGGTTTTAACGCCACTATTGTGTGGCCAAGTTTCTTGGCCAATTTGTATCCATCTCCGGTTGAACCGGTTTGGGGATATGAAATGCCGCCGGTTGCAATAACAATGCGTGAAGCTAAAAAATGTTTATTGGAAAATGTTACAATACCTTTAATTTTTCCGTCTTTTGCAATAATATCCTTTACTCGTTCATTGTATATAATTTCAACATTATTCTTTTGTAATTTCTGCTTTAGAATATTTAGAATATCCCCTGCCTTATCGCTTACAGGAAATACGCACCCATTTTCTTCTGTTTTAAAAACAATCCCACTTTTTTCAAAAAAAGATAAAAGGTCGGTGTTAAAAAATTGCGCAAAAGAATTTCTTAAAAAATCACGCGATGAAGAAAAATTATTGAGGAAATCTTTGCTGTCGCAGGTATTGGTAAGGTTACAACGTCCTCCTCCTGTTGTAATAAGTTTTACGCCGAGATTACTGTTTCGTTCAATAAGAAGGATTTTTTTCGCCCCTTCCGCAGCACGAATTGCAACCATCATACCGGCCGGTCCTGCTCCGATTACAATTGCATCATAATTTCGCATAGCAGAGATGCTACAATTTTTCTAACATTTTTTCTTTATGTTTTTCTGAAATTTAATTTACCTAAATTATAATTTTCCGCCCGAGGCGGACCCGCCCGTACACTACATTAAAGTGGCGGGCAAGGCCTGATTATGTTATCCTCTCATTTTCCACTTTTTATTTTTTTGGAAACCGGCTTTTTCTTTTCAGCAGATTTTTTCTTTGTAACAGGCTTTTTCTTCTCACTAGCCTGATGCGTATCAATATTGGTTACCTGGACAGGAGCTGTTTCTTTGGGCCTATTATCTGTGTTTACTTTAAATGAACTACTGCTTTTGCGACGCAAAAAACACTCTTGGCAATATACCGGTCGATTCCCGCTAGGCCTAAAGGGAACCTCGCATCCTTTCTTGCAATCCGCGCAAATCGTTTTATACATAACCCTCTCTCCATGACGATTGTCGTGCCGAACTGCGGCTTGAAAACGGTTATCTTGCCTGTTTCCGTTCTGAACGTGAATGTTTACAGGCTGCTGGAAAGGCTTAGGAAAAGGTTTTGCCTCAGCCGGCTTTGGTAAAGACCGGCTAATCAAACTATCTACCTTCCTCTCCAGCACAGTAAGCTGCTCTTGTATCTTAGTAATTAAATCCATGATACCTTGCCCATTCTGTAAATCTTTTTTCATATCGCTCCTTAATGAGCACATCATTTTTTCAAGCGCGTCAGCGCGTAGGAAAAATGATAGTACGAATTAACCCCGACGAACGCTGTAAAATTTTTTCAAAAATTTTACGCATCTTCTGTGAGTCGGGGTAATGTAATTTAAGACATTTTACTTTAGCTTTTCAGCTTTTCCGCTCAAGAGCAAACCCTCCTTTGCCGAGTGAGGCCTACCTCATTATCACGTCAACTTAAACTTTCCGCGCTATAGCGTGCGATAAGGCCGCTGCGCACCGCATGCTTATAGGTAAGTGTGAAAAATAAATAAGCCAAAAGAATATACACTAAGGCAAGAGCCGCACTCCACACTAACGCTATCCAGGAAACCGCGCGGCCGAGGATAACCAGCCGCAAAGATTCAAAAATGTAGGATGGCGGCAATATGCGTGAGATAAACTGCATCCATTTAGGTAAAATAGTAATCGGGTATAAAACCCCCACAAACGGTGAAATGATAGCCGGTATAGGCCAGATAAACCACTCCGCTGCGGGCCCAAACCGCAATACAAGAGCGCAAGCAGCAATACCCAAGGCAATGCCAAACATAAAAAGCACTATAAGAAACGGTATCACAATCACCCCATAACTTAAAAACGGCAAACCGAAAACCGTAACCGCCAGAAAAAGCATCGCCGCAATACCGATTGAGCTGGTGGCAACACTTGAACACACTAGCCCCGCGGTATACTCTCTTATAGATATTGGCGTAGAAAAAATATTAAGAAAATTGCGCGTCCAGACATCTTCAAAAAAAGCCATAGTCACGCCCTGCATGATGCGGATAAAAAAATCCCAGAATAAAACCGCCCCCAGCATCGCCGGCACAAAATTGAAACCGGCCGCAGCCACAGTATTAAGATAGCGGGTCAAAAAACCCCAAAGAACAATATCTACCGCCACCCAGACAAATAAAGGTAAAAAACGAGACATGCTGGAACGTATCAAATAAAACTGCCTTAATACGATTGCCCACATGCGATTAAAACGCATGACTCACTCCACCTCCAGAGAAAGCGGTTCGCGCGCCACCATGATAAAAATTTCTTCCAGATTTGCCTTGCCATGCTGCCGGGGTAAAGTCTTGGGGTCGCCTTCCAGAAGAATCTTGCCATGGGAAAGAAAAAGCACGCGGTCACACATTGTTTCTACCTCATGCATATTATGCGAAGTCCACAACACCCCGCAAAGAGCACTGTTTGCAAACTCACGAATATTTTCACGAATATCGCGTGCGATTGCCGGGTCAAGAGACGCGGTTGGTTCATCCAGTAAAAGCAAATGCGGCTCATTCAGCATGGCTTTTGCTAAACCCACGCGGGTCTGCTCTCCTGAAGAAAGCACGCCGCACCTGGTATTACGAAACTTTTTAAGGTCAAACCGACTAAGTAACATATCAATACGCTGCCTAACGTCTTTTACTCCATACAACAGGGCAAAAATATGTAAATTCTGATAAACAGTCAAATTACCGGGTAAGGGAGCATAAACTGCGGCAAAGTTGGTATGTTCTAAAACTTCCGATCTATGAGCGGCAATATCCATTCCGTCTACGTTAACCGAGCCGGCAGTAGGCTTAAGTATACCCAGAACCATATTTATAGTGGTGGTTTTGCCTGCTCCATTTGGCCCGAGAAGCCCCACGATTTCAGCTGTCCCTACCTCAAACGAAACATCATCCACGGCGACAATGTCATTGAAAACTTTTCGTAACTTGTTAACGCAAAGCACTTTTTTTTCCATAATCATCCCTTGCTACGCTTCCCCATATTCTACCACAAAAAAATCCGCTTCTTTCAAGCGGACGTAAAACAATAGAGTTATATCTCAAATTTCAAAATTATATTTTCAAGAAATTCGGAACGTTTCTATTTTTCGAAAATTGAGCACCTTAAGTATTTTGAACACCTAAAGCTTTTATCTAGTGAAATCCCGCAAAGCGGGATATCCAGCGAAATACTTTGTGTTTCGTACAAAGTATTAGAAGCGGCGGATGTTCTATATTTTTTATTCAGCTTTTCCGCCATAGGCGAGACCTCGCCGCTTTGCGGCGGGCAGTGCCTGACCCGTTATTTATTCTCTCCCGGCGAATACCCCGTGGCTTGCCACGGGGATGAAGCCGAAATCGTAAACGTAGTTGACCTCATTCCAAGGCAATGAATGAACCCAGCCTTTGCGTAAGCAAAGTAAAGATATGCTGGGTCCGCGATAGCTAAGCGATAAGA
>JAUYCY010000023.1 GCA_030692055.1 Candidatus Omnitrophota bacterium
CTCCGCGGCAAGCCGCGGAGTATGTTCTATGCTAATATTATCACTGGTTCATTCATTGCCTTGGAATGAGGTCAACTACGTTTACGATTTCGGCTTCATCCCCGTGGCAAGCCACGGGGTATTCGCCGAGAGAGAATAAAGCAGAGTAAGCTTGAGCGTTTTAACTCTCAACATTGAACATTGGATGCTTAACGTCCGGGAATTACCACCAATTCTCTTCTATCCAATGGTTAAGTTTCTTGAGGCTATAAGCTGTTCCGCCAATGTCTTCTGCAACACCTCTGCCAAGGCCTTCAGAAACATTCGCTACGGTTGAACAACCGCTCACAAGAATTAAGAAATATACAGCAAATACTCCTAAAATAATTTTACGCATATCAACCTCCTTTAATGACGACACAACTTATGGAGCTACCGCGTGCATAAGTTGTCTGTCGGAATTAAACCCCACACCCAGCAGTTCATTATACTACCTTACGATATGAGGTTTACTATCCTATTTTACAGAGCTTAGCCACCACACCGAGTTATCTGGGTGTGGGGTCAAATTCGGCTACGCAACTTTTCTACGCCTTTAGGCTTGAAAACTTGGTGCTTCATTCGACCTCCCAATATTTCACCAATCGGTTTAATCGTTCTATAGCTCTATCTTTGCCTAGCACTTCCATCGTCTCAAATAAGCCCGGCCCCACTTTTTTACCCGTAAGAGCTACCCTTGTCGGATGCACCAAGTCTTTTGCTTTCAACCCTAAAGATTCAGCTGCAGCACGGAATTCTTTTTCGATAGTTTCCTTTTTAAAATCCTCTATCAAAAACATTCTTTGCGCTAAGAATTTGACTTCTTTCGATAGATTGCGCTTTAATATTTCTACGGTATCTGCGCTATAGTCATAATTATCATAAAAGCAAAAGTACGCCCGGTCAAGTAAATCTGATAATTTTGTAAGCCTATCCTTAAAGAGAAGGACTACTTTCTTAAAGTATTCTTTGTCAGTATTGGGAGGTAAAAAATCCTTGTTTTGTAAATACTTCTCAACTATTTGTACTAATTCTTCTTGATTTTTATTTTTGATATATTCGGAATTAATCCAGTTTAACTTATCCACAGAAAACGCTGCGGCGGTCTTATTTATATCTTTTATATCAAAAATGTCTTTTGCTTCGGCTAAGGTAATTATTTCACGATTATTTCCCGGAGACCAGCTTAAAAGCATAAGATAATTTGCTAGAGCCTGCGCTAAATAGCCATCCTCTTTATATTCGCGTATGGAGGTTGCGCCGTAGCGCTTAGACATTCTTCCGCCTTCCTCTGATAAAATTAAAGACACGTGTGCGAAGCGCGGTAAATCAAAACCTAAAGCCTGATACATTAAAATCTGCTTGGGCGTGTTAGGGATATGGTCTTCTCCGCGAATAACATGTGTCATGCCCATAACAGCATCATCAATAACACAGCTAAAATTATACGTGGGAGTGCCGTCTTTCTTGATGATAACTTCTTCTTCCTTGGGCAATTCATTAAAAACTATTTTACCGCGGATTAAATCATTTATTTCTACTTTAGAAAAATCATATTTAAAAAATATTGCGTCATCTTTTTTGTAAGCCTTGCCTGCGTCAACTAACTTTTGAGCATAGTCGCGATATAAATCAAATCGTTTTGACTGATAATAAATTTCGTCCCAGTCCATACCTAGCCACTTTATGCTTTCTAATATTTCTTCTAAATACTCCTGTTTTGAACGCGCTAAGTCTGTGTCTTCAATACGCAGCACAAACGCGCCGCCGCTATGACGCGCATAAAGCCAATTAAAAAGGCAGGTGCGCGCTCCGCCAATATGCAAATATCCCGTGGGGCTAGGTGCAAATCTAACTTTTGCCAATTTCTTCTCCTTTGTGTAATGCTTTTATATTTTGCTCTAGTATAACCTTGTCGCTAAATGTTTCTTTCAAAATTTGTTCTATCGTTTCTTTTTTCAAAAGCTTAGGTTTTAGACGGATAAGGACTCCCAAGGCAAGCACGCCAATCACTTTAGCGTTACCGCACTCTAGGGCCATCTTATTTAAGGGTAAATAAACTAATTGTGTGTCTTTACGCAAGGGCTTTCTCGATGAAAGGTCAGAATTCAAAATTAAAACACTGCCTTTTTTAAATACCTTTTCGAATCTATCTAATGACAGCTGGTTTAAAATTATAGCGATATCAGACTTTCCCACTAAAGGTGAAGTTATGGGTGTATCGGAAATTTTTACAAAACAATAAGCAGTCCCACCCCTAACTTCTGGACCGTAAGAAGGAATATAGGTGGTGTGTTTATTCTCACGCAGGGCAGTATTTGCCAAAATTTTACCTAAGCTAATTAGGCCCTGTCCGCCAAATCCGGATAATAATATATCTATTTTCATCTTTTTATTACACAGATTAGCACAGATAGCATATCACAGATAATCACAGATGATTTATCTGCACTCATCTGTGGTCTTTATCTGTGACCATCTGTGTCTTTAATTACTCCTAACGGAAAGCATTTAACCATTTCTTCATCAATCCATCTCATCGCATCAATAGGTTTTTTCTGCCAAATAGTCGGGCAGGGGCTTAATACTTCCACAATAGAAAATTTTTGCTTTTGTAGCTGGTTAATAAAAGCTTTTTTAATATGCTGGTGTGTTTTTAAAATTTCCTTAGGGCTGGATATGGATGAGCGGGCAACGAAGCTAGTGCCAGGAAGGGAAGCTAATATTTCTGTTATTCTAAGCGGCCAGCCTTCACCGCTTGCAGGATTTCTGCCCTCTGGTGTAGTCGTTGTCTTTTGGCCGACAAGAGTAGTTGGCGCCATCTGACCGCCAGTCATTCCATAACAAGCATTATTTATAAAAACACAAGTTAAATTTTCGCCCCGGTTAGCAGCATGCAAAGTCTCTGCGATACCAATAGAAGCTAAATCGCCGTCTCCCTGATAAGTAAATACCACTGAATCTGGTTGACATCTTTTTATTCCTGTCGCCACAGCAAGCGCCCGGCCATGCGCACTCTCAGCACAATCAAAATCCCAGTAATCATAAGCAACTACGGCACAACCCACTGGTGCAATGCCAACGGTTTTTTCTCTTATACCAAGTTCATCTATAACTTGAGCGACAAGGCGATGCAATACCCCATGGCCGCAACCAGGACAGTAATGCGTATCAACCTTTTTTAATGACTTGGAAGGAAAAAATTTTCTATTCATTATCTCTGTTTATAGCTTCAAGTTTGCTTTTCTATCGTAATATGTTGCAAAATTTTATCAAAATCAGCCAAATATTTGCGGTAAGCATCTATACTGTCGCAAGCAAAATTTAATTCATAAACAAAACCTCCGTTGTAAATGATATAGCGGGCTGTTCTGGCTGTGGAATTAGATGAAAAAATAAATTTCGCCGCATCTAGGCTTGCAATCTTTGTGTTTTCAACTTCGGATTCCAACTTAAAGCCATTTACTTTGGTTTTTGATAAATTTATATTCTCTTTTGCTTGTTTCTCGATGTTTTTATCTTTACTCTTTTGCATTATAATATTAAACATTGCGACATAAACGCCGGAAGAAAAATCCTCTTTTGGGATAAATGCTATACTCACAATCTTTCCGTGATCTTCGGATTTCCTTTTGCTATGGTAAATTTTGCTCCAATTTGCCGGCAGCACAACTGAAAACTTATATAAGCGGTGGCTGTACGTTACAGCATCCGGGCAACCGATAACCTGCTCTTCATCTTCGAATTCAGCTCCGGTTTCTTTCGAGTATATTTCACATTTACCGGATGGGTTTTGCGCAAAAACAAACGCTGAGAAATATAGGCTCAAGAATATTGCTTCTAAACAAATTAACACCTTGTTTTGTTTCATCATTTTCATAACTTATCTATGCGTATATTTATCTGTGGCAAAACGATCTGATTTTTTTTATTATTACGTCTTCAGTCGGGATTCCTCCGCCAGTTCTACCAAGAAAATGAATATCTTTTCCTGGCAAGCTCAAGCGCACATCATCAACCATTTGCCCTAAGGATTGTTCTACCACCAACACTTTTTTTATTCCTTTTGCTATAGCTTTCAGATTTTTTTCGGGATATGGCCATAGGCTTATCGGCCTAAATAAGCCTACTTTGATTTTCTGCTTTCTTAAAATGTCCACCGCCTCCCAGGCAATACGCGCCTGTGAACCATAAGCGACAATTAAATACTTAGCATCATCAGTTTTATAAGCGGAAAATCTTTGCTCGTTGTTTTTTATTCTTTCCCATTTCTTACTTAGGCGTTGGTTATGAGCTTCAAGGGCCCCTTCTTTTAAAAAGAAGGATTTTACTATGCGCGATGGCCTGTTCTTTGCTCCAGTTAATGCCCAGTCTTTGACGGGTAGTTTATTTTTAAAACCATTATCCGAAGTAAATTCAACTGCCTCCATCATTTGCCCAATAATTGCGTCAGCTAGAATTAAAACTGGGGTTCTATAGTAATCCGCAAAATCAAATGCCAAGCTCACTAACCTCGCTGCTTCGTTAACGCTCCAGGGAGCTAGTACCGGAGTAAAATAATCACCGTGGCCTCCGCCTCGTGTGGCTTGAAAATAATCTGATTGGCTGGAGGCGATGTTTCCTAAGCCCGGGCCTCCGCGCATCACGTTAATTATTACTGCGGGAAGCTGTGCCCCCGCTAAATAAGAAATGCCTTCTTGTTTGAGAGAAATTCCCGGGCTTGAAGAACTAGTCAAAGCTCTAAAGCCCGCTGACGAAGCTCCAAACACCATGTTTATTGCCGCAAGCTCACTTTCCGCCTGGATAAATACTCTATGTTCCTCGCGCATCCTTTTTGACATATACTCGGGTAACTCATTTTGTGGAGTTATGGGATAGCCTGCGTAAAAATAGCAACCCGCTTTTATCGCAGCTTCAGCCATCGCTTCATTCCCCGACATTAATATTTTTTGCGCTATTGCGCCCTGCCTGCCGGCAGGCAGGTTTGCGCTATGCGCTATGCGGTCATTTTTCATATACTTCTATGCAGCTATCCGGACAGGTAAGGAAACAAAATCCACAACCGGTGCATTTTGTACCTTTTTTTATTTTGGCGGGTGTTATGCCTTTTCTATTTAATGCTTGGGAAACTTCCAAATGCTTTACAGGACAGAAAAAAATACAAAGTTCACACCCTTTGCACTTATCTTCTTTTATTGCGACTTCGTATAAAATATTTACCCCGTTAGAAAAATTTCTTCCGACTTGCAACGGCCTAGATATGCCTCTTTTATGAAGGTTGGATTTACCCCGTAAGAAACCGCAAGTTTTAGAAGATTTGATACCTTCTTCGGTTATAAAACCTTTTTGTAAGGAAGTAGACCCTAATTTTCTAACGGGTTTACTTCTGCCATAAAACTTCTTGGTTAACTAACCTTTTAAGGCGCTCGGCTAAAGAGTAAGCGTCTAACCCATACATTCGCAGCAATTCTTCTCTTCTGGCGGCGGGAATGAATTCATCAGGAAAACCGACTCTTATTAATTTCACCTTTTCATACATTGCCTCTTTTTCATAAAACTCCATAACTGCGCTACCAAAACCGCAAGCAATACCGCCTTCCTCAAGAGTTATGATAAACTTAAAATTATTACCGATATACATTAATAACTCCTCATCCAAAGGCTTGATAAATCTTGCGTTTACTAAAGAAATATTTATTCCCGCTTTTTGAAGTAATATTACGCTTTCTAGGGCGATTTTCACCATAGAGCCAAGAGCAATTATACAAATATCTTTACCCTCGCAGATAACCTGAGATTTGCCAAGCATGACTTTTTCTTTCCATCCCAAGGAATAATTTTCCGCTTTGGGATAACGAATACTGGCTGGTGAATTTAAATGAGTGGCAAATTCTAACATATCCTCAAGCTCTTGATTATCTTTAGGTGCCATACAAACCATATTAGGAATTAATCTCAAATAGCCGATATCAAACATACCGTGATGCGTTGGCCCATCTTCACCCACTGACCCTGCCCGGTCAATAGCAAATATAACCGGTAAATTTTGTAATGCCACATCATGAATTATCTGGTCGAAAGAACGCTGTAGAAAAGTAGAATAGATTGCAACCACCGGCCTCATTCCGCCTTTAGCCAAACCGCTAGCAAAACCTACGGCATGAGCTTCGGCAATTCCCACATCATAAAGGCGATTAGGGAATCTTTCTCTGAATAAATGTAAACCTGTGCCCTTAGGCATTGCCGCAGTAATGGCAACTATTCGCTCATCACTTTGTGCTAAAGAAATGAGTTTTTTAGAAAAGATCTCGCTAAAACTATCTTTACTTTCTTTTAAAGCTGATCCTTTTTCAATATCAAATGGGCCGGCGCTGTGAAAATCTTCGGGGTTATTCTCAGAAAATGCATGGCCTTTGCCTTTCTTGGTAATAACATGAAGAATACGCGGACCTTTTAAGGACAAAACATTTTTTAAGGTGGGGATAAGTTTATCTAAATCGTGGCCATCTACTGGGCCAAAATATCTAAATCCTAATTCTTCAAAAAATATGCCGGGAATGAGCAGCCCTTTCAAAGCTTCTTCAAATTTCCTTGCCCGAGGAAGTAACTTTTTGGTAAAAGAGTGGTGCTCTAAGAAATTGGCCAGTTCTCCTCTAACGCGGTTATAAATTGGCGCGGAAAGTATTTTATTAAGATAATTACTGAGTGCCCCCACAGACGGAGAAATACTCATTTCATTATGATTTAGAATAACTAAAATGTCGTTTTGGGAATGCCCGCAGCTATTTAGCGCTTCAAAACACATTCCACCTGTCAAAGAACCATCGCCGACTATCGCCACTGTTTTAGAATCATTTTTCTTTAAGCGCTTTGCCTGGGAAATACCTTGCGCCCAAGAAACTGCTGTGGAAGCATGGCCTGAAATATATGTATCATAGGCGGATTCTTCGCAGTTCGGAAATCCACTTATACCTTTATATTCTCTTAAAGAATCAAATGCATCCCGCCGGCCTGTGATAATTTTATGAGCGTATGCCTGATGGCCGACATCAAAAACAACCGTATCAATGGGGGTATTTAAACAGTCATGTAAAGCAATGCATAGCTCAACTGCCCCCAATGAAGAAGCAAGGTGGCCGCCTTTCTTAGAAACTACCCCAATGATTAAGCTCCTTATTTCTACACTAAGGATTTTAAGCTCTTCTAAGTTTAATTTTTTTAAATCTTGAGGGGAATTAACTTTTTCTAAAATCATGGCTTCTGCGAAATAATCTCTTCTATAAAGTTGTGAATAATTTGCCTGTCTTGCTCTTTGATATCATGGAATTCTATGCCGGTGTCATGGTAAATTACGCCTTTGTGGTAGGGGCTTTCTTTATCTACTATCCAGACAATCCTGCCTTTGCAGGCGATAAGGTTATCTTTTAGCTCTATCTCTAAACTAACGGAAGAAGAAATCTCAAGCTTCTCTTCTATAATTACCCTTACTCCGCCGGCAGAAATGTTTTCCGTATAGGTAGAAATGGCGTGTTCGTGCAGGGTGTGGATACTTATCCTGCAGGGAAACCTTGCTCTTATAAACCTACGCTTATCTATGCCGTTGTAGTCCATGTTAGTAAACGCATAACGCTAAGCGCATGGCGCATAGCGTTAAATCAAAAAATCATTAATGATAAATTAAACGCTTTGCGCTATGCTCTATGCGCTTTGCGATCCGCTAGTCTCGTTCTGTTTATATTCTACTCTCTTTATAGATACTGCCCTTCCGGTTACATCCTCAATCTCTAAGATAACACCCTGCATGCGTACATCGCCTTGGGCCAAATTAAAACGTACCGGCATATTAGTAATAAAACGTTCAATAATTTGATGTTTTTCTCTGCCTAAAACAGAATCATAGCTACCTGTCATTCCTGCGTCGGTAATATAAGCCGTAAAATCATCGATAATGCGCTCATCTGCCGTTGGGATATGAGTATGAGTGCCTATTACCGCGCTTACTTTTCCGGCAATAAAATACGCAAGCGCTAATTTTTCACTCGTTGCTTCAGCGTGGATATCCACAATAATCACCTTTGCTTTACTTTTTATATCTTCAATAATACTTCTCGCTGCCTTAAAGGGACAATCTGCGGGCTGCATGAAAACCCTGCCTAATAAATTTATTACCCCTATCTTTTTACCGCTTATTTCTTTTACTAAATAACCTTTTCCTGCGGCTAATTCTCCGTAATTTAGCGGCCGCAAAACATCCATGGTTTCCAGAACCTCTCTCGACTCTTTCTTCTTAAAGATATGGTCTCCGGTAGTAATTATATCTATCTGTGCGCCAAAAATTTCTCTGGCAGTATCAGGTGTAATACTAGACCCGCCAGCGGCATTCTCTCCGTTTGCAATGACAAAGTCTAAACTTAAACTTTTACGCAAAGTTGGAATCAGCTCTTTCAAGTAATCCCTTGCTGGGCTGCCTACAATATCGCCGATAAATAATATTCTCATTTTAATTTAGATTGCACAGATTAGAGAATGATTACACAGATTTATGACGGTAGTATATTTTACAACGTTTTTTAAATCAGTGTAATCTATTTTTTTAATCTGTGTAATCATAGTTGTGTACTCAAAACTATTTAGCGTAATCTACAGCCCGAGTTTCTCTAATTGCCGTAATCTTAATATTTCCGGGGTAATCCATTTCCGTTTCTATCTTTTTCTTTATCTCGTGAGCAAGCAATGCAACCTCTTCGTCTTTGACTTTGCTAGGCTGAATTATTACTCTTATTTCCCTGCCCGCCTGAATAGCGTAACTTTTATCTACGCCGTTAAAAGAATTAACCAACGTCTCTAACTGCCTGAGCCTTTTTATGTAAGTTTCTAAAGTCTCTCTTCTTGCGCCTGGGCGTGATGCGCTAATTGCATCCGCTACTAATGCCAGTAATGAGTATAAAGAAGTAAATGCTTTTTCCTCGTGGTGTGCCTCGGCAGCATTAATCACTGTTTCGTTTTCTCCGTATTTACGCAGTAAATCCGCTCCTATTTGGGCATGAGTTCCTTCTACTTGATGGTCCACAGCTTTGCCAATATCGTGCAGTAACCCCGCTCTTTTTGCAAGGCGGCTGTCAAACTCAAGCTCTGAAGCTAACACTCCCATAATAAAAGCTACTTCTTTTGAATGCTGCAATGCGTTCTGGCCAAAACTGGTGCGGTACCTTAGCTTTCCCAAAAGCTTTATCAATTCCGGGTGAAGGTTATGAATGCCTATTTCAAACGCTGCGGCTTTGCCTTCTTCATTCAACTGTTTTTCAAAATCCTGTTTTGTTTTTTCTACTATTTCTTCAATTCTTGCCGGATGAATCCTTCCGTCTTGCACTAGCCGCTCCAATGAAATACGCGCAACTTCTCTTCTTACGGGGTCAAAACTGGATAAATTAACTGCTTCGGGTGTATCATCAATAACTAAATCCACCCCTGTTGCCATTTCAAATGCCCTTATATTTCTGCCCTCTCTTCCGATAATTCTCCCCTTTATTTCGTCGTTAGGAAGCTGCACCACGCTCACTGTGGTTTCCGTTGCCTGCTCTACTCCGCATCTTTGAATAGCCAACGCAACCATTTCTTTAGCCTTTTTATCTGCCTCCTCTTTAAGTTCTTCTTCCATCACTTTAATCATCTTTGCTTTTTCGTTACGTAACTCTTCTTCGTAGCGTTTTAAAAGAAGCTCACGCGCCTCTTGAGGAGTCAAAGATGATATTCTTTTTAGTTTCTCCTTCTCCTCTTCAATGAGCTGCTTCAGCGCTTCATCTTTCTTTATTATCTCCTGAGACATTCTTTTCAAATTATCTTCACGGCTTGCTAATTCCTGTTCCTTGTTCTCGATGAAATCAAGCCTTTTCTCTAGGTTTTCTTCCCGCTGCATAAGCCTCTTTTCCAACTGAAACAATTCTTCTTTCTTTGAGGCATTTTGCTTTTCGAAATCTACCCTTAGTTTGTAAAGCAGCTCTTTGCCGTCTAAATCTGCTTTTCTTAAAATCTCGTCAGACTTTGCTTTTGTTTCTTTTAAAATTTTCTCGGCGTCTTCCTTTGCTTTCTTTAGCTTATTTTTCTCAAAAATTTCACCTAACCACCACCCAGAAATTAACCCCAGGATGATGCCTAAAATTATGTAAATAATATTTATTTCCATATAACCCTCCTTAATAAACGCTAATTTTCGCGAATCCCTGCCCCGACATAATGTCAGGGCAACGCGAATGTACGCTAATGAAACAAATTTCTCATTCGCGAGAATTCGCGTTTGATTAGCGTGTATTCGCGTTGTTTTTTACTAGATAGAAAAGTTTTCGCTGACAACAATGTCGACTTTTTCATCGACAGGGGGATGAATAGGAAGGTCTTGGAGGATTTGGAATATAAAAGCAATACCGACTTTTTTAACCGGAGGATTCAGCTTTCTTAGAAAGCGGTCGTAGAAACCCGCTCCTCTTCCCAGCCTATTGCCAGAACGGTCGAAGGCAATGCCGGGAATAATAACCATATCTATTTCGCCGATATCTACTCTTTTTGTTCTTTTTATGTCTGGTTGCATAACCCCAAATGGGCCGCGAACAAAATCCTCCTCTAAGTTTTTTACCTCGTAAGCGAATAATTCCTTCTTTTCTAAATCCGTCACCGGAAAACAAAATCGCTTTAATCCCAAATCCTTCCTAATCATCCCTAAAATATCCACTTCCCCTTTTAAAGGGTAATACGCCATAATAACTTTTGCTTTATTATATATAGGTAAGCTGGATAGTCGTTTTTCAACATCTTGACTCCTCCTTTTTAACTCTTCCTTAGTTAAAGACAAGAGCTTTGCTAATAATTTCTGCCTTAATTCTTTTTTTTCACTACTTATAGCCATCAGCATTGCTATAGTATACCATTTTTTTAAAAAGAAGTAAACCCTGTTAGAAACTTTATATTCTTGAAATTATTACGCGGCGAATAGCAAAATACAAAAGAAATCCTATTATTGCTATTAGTACTATCCAAAGAAAACAGCCGATTTTTGTTGTTGGATGTAAAATACTTAGCAGGCGATAATGAAAATCACACCACTCTCCTGTATACGGAACCGCTCCCGGATGCGGCCGTATATGGCCGGGTTTGCCGCAAACTTCACAGATGCCGCAATAGCCTTCGGGAATATCTTGAGTGGCATCCGGGTTATTAAAGAACGGCTTTTTTAACTTTGCGCTGCCGCAATAGCAATTCCTCTGATTCTTTTTAATATTATCCATCTCTAACAAAGATTACCTACAGTTAGCCTCAATACAAGCCTGGCAGTCCGGGTCTGCTGATGTACAAATAATTATCATAGAGCCGGCACAGGCCGGGCAATTCTGGTATGCACAGGACGTACAATCAGTAGGTGGAGGCTTCTGCCCAGATTTTTCTTTTTCGTCATCCGGCCGCGGTTCTGGCTGAAGTTCCCGCGCTACGATCATCACCTCAATTGTATTTGATTGCAGCCTTTTACCTGCCGCGTCATAAACCGCAACCGCAAATTTTTTAAATTTTCCCACTTCTTCAGGCTTTGCGCCAATCTCAGCTTCCCACTTAAAGGAAATTATATCTTCCGGTTTCTTGCCGCTGCCAAAATATTTTCCAAAACTCTTATAGGGGGGCTGGCCGCCGCGCACCCAGGCAGTTCCGGTAAGAGTTTCGTCAGGGTAATATCTGGGTTTATCCGGCAATATCCGAATTGTAAGTTCTAAAGGAGATAGCTCACCGAGCAAAACTAACTGCTGGCGTTCTAAGGAAAGAGCTAAAGCCCCGGATGCACAGCCCTCTGCTTTGGCGGCAAACTCAGAGGCAGCTTGCGCAAAAACTTCAATAGTATCTATGCTAGCCTTTAACTCATCAAGGTCTTGGGCGCCTGGCGCTGCTTCAACAGCCTCACACTTCTCAATGCTCTTTATTGCTGCATTGATGAGATTTTCATTTTGCGATAACTTCGTAGAGCAAGTTTGGATAATGGGGGTTAAAGCATTGTAGTGGTTTGTTGCTTGTTTATGCGCATCGCTGATAGCGCCGCAAGCGCTCTCTGTTTCCTTGATAAGGCCTTGAGCCGATGAATCATTGGGGCAGCTTTGCGGTAACCGCAGGGCTCTTGCCAAAACTTTATCTGCTTCTTTAAGTAATGCTTGCATGGACCCGTAAGTAAGGTCAGTGTTAAATTGTAACGAAGCTAAATTGTCTACTGCGCTTCTCTGCTCTTTAAGTTTTGCGGAAATTGAATTTATTTCCGCGCGTAGTTCGTCAACAAGCTTAATTTCCGGAAGGGATGCAAATTTCTGGGCAGAAGCAGCTGCTTGTTTAGCTAATGCGCTTGCCTCCTCTGCTTTCTTCCTGGCCTGGTGCGCAAATTGGCCGGAGTTATAGGCATAGTTAGAGTACTTCTTTGCCTCATTTTCCTGTTTTGCTTTGTCGGCGAGCTCACAGGCTACGACTGCCAAGCCATCTGCTGTTTTACGCAGCAGCGAAACTTTTTCGCCGCTCTCGGCAAGGGAAGATTTTATCCGTTGAGTCTCCTGTAAAGACACTCCTTTTTTTGCGCAGTCCTCGCTAAGCGCAGAGGCCTTAAGCCTTAGGTTTTCTAGGGTAGCGCTAAGACTGTTAAGCTCGGCTTCAACTTTAGAGCCTTGCGCATGCGCATTCTGGAGGGTGGTTATACCTGGGCCTATCTCAGCACCTTTTTGTTTTAGCGCGGAAAGTTCTGCCTCGGCATTCTTAAGCTCCGGGCAGCCGGGCCGCGGAATATCTACTTGGATAATTTTTGGCGCCAGCCCAAAGGCATATACCGTACATTCCCAAACTAAGCCCTGCGGCTCAAAGGCGCTCAAAGGCCGGTCAATGGATATTTCAGTAACGAATTCTCCATTAGTTCTTTCTTCGCGAAAAACTTTTGGCTCGGCATCAACGTTAAGCAACCCACTGGCTAGCCGTTTAGCTACTTGGTGTATCTCTACTACCGGAAGAGGAGAAAGGAATGGCAGAAAGCCTTTCATCCCCGATACTTTATAAGGAAGACGCAGAACAATACGGACATTATAGGCATCAGTCATTTTTGCCTCAATGGTTTCTTTACCCAAGGTAATTGACATATCTTCTACGGCGTATAAAAGCTGGACCTGCACCCTGCCTTTTTCGTCAAAATTGTAGCGGAGGTCGCCAGAGAGGGCTTCAAACCCCTTAAGGGTTTTATACTGCAATACATCAGAACGCCCCAGGGCTTGATCCATCTGGTATCGTAAAGCCTCAGGGGAAAGAAGCCACTGGGGATGTTTCCATTCAGTATCAACTAACCAACGTGGCAGCAGGCCTCTTGACATATCCTCCTCGACTGCCTTATTAATTATCCTCTGCGCCTTTCCAAGCATAATATTAAGATAATCTTCGCCTAAATCATAGCGCTCAAGCACGTTAAACGTCGGTGCAGGTAGGGCATCGCTGAGTTGCTTAAGGACCTCTAAGATGCGTTCCACGTGGGGGATTGCCTTGGGTTCTTTGCCTAGCACTTCTCTCATAAATCTGGAGAGCGCTTCGGTAGTAGCAATAGTCATAATTTTGCTTTTCTCGAAATCGTTGCCTATATAATCTGTCTTATGGCCGTCTGACAGGTGCCCCGACACAGTATCATAGGCGAAATGAGAATAATAGTCCTGTAGAAGATGGATATAGGGACCGGGGTTGCGCTCTTTTTTTGCCAAACCCCATAGATAATTTCTCGCTTGCTGATGAAGCTTTTCTGCCTCCTCTTGGCTTACGCGCGCCACTCTAAAACCGTGATAGTTCGCCCATCTCTCTTTATACTTTGAAGGCGTGAAATCTACAATACCGCCAAAAGTTCCTATCTTTCTATGTACTTCCGAAGTTACTATTATTAACCCCTCAATATTGGTTTCATACATTGGGCCGGTATGGGAATCCAAATCGAAGGCGAAATCCGCGCCGGCAATCTGAAATGCCTGACGTGGGGTATAGCCCAAATGAAGAGCGAGGTAATAGGTCCAGTAAAAATGCACATCACCTTCCCAAGCATACGTATTATCCGCAAAACATAAAAGAAGAAACGCGGCTAAAAATAAAATTGACAAAAAACATAAAAACGGCTTACGATTTATGTTTCTAAAAAATAAGTGCATACTTAATAAGTTTTTCATATGCATTTTCACCTCTTTTTAACGCGTTCTATACTGCCTTGATTCCTCTACGGCAGACTTTACCGCATTTTGAAAATTTGAGGAATCAGGAACATTAGAGCCTGTGTCGACAAATTTTATTACGCCGCGAGGGTCTATTACGAATATCTGCGGATAACCCTGTAGATTATAGAGCTGGGCAATTCTTTGTTGCATATCTAGCACCTGGGTATAGTTCAATCCGGTTTCAGCCATAAAGGACTTTATCCTTTCAGAACTCTCCGCGGAGTTGATGCCAACGACACGTAGTCTTTCGCCGCTATATTGGTTCGCTAAATCTTGCAAAGATGAAGATACATTTCTACTTGAAATATCCCAGCTAGCCCAGAATAAAAGTACTACAGCATTTGATCTCTCTTTGGTCAAATTGAAAGGACGGCCATTAATATCTGTTGTTTCGAAAACAGGGGCTGCCTGACCGATCCTTGAACCTGTTGGCGTGCCAGGCGCAGGCTGAGGCACTAAAATAGACGGCGTTGGTTTTGCTATTATCGCTTCGCCGCGCAGAGTTTTCTCAATATATTCCCGCAGGGTAAGATGGGAAACCGAATTAAGTTGCCCCGATATATTCCAGAGATATTGGTATCTATCCAGAGTTGTATCGGGCTTTTGGGCCGGTTTCTTAATGCTGGTGTTGTTATATGCACGGCCCCACTCATCGTAAAACCAATTGCCTCCTTGTTCTTGCTGAATAACCGGTCTGGCTATGTTAAGCCAAGAGTTAATAATTTCCTGCACGCGGGGATTTGTCCAGGGCAGCGGAGAACTTAATATGACAGCGGCGGTCTCGGCAGGGGAAGGAGTAATTTTTTTCGGTGGTGGAAGCACAGCTAATCTTTTTTTCTTGGCAGTTGTGTCTTGCGGCGGTGGAGTAACCTGGGTTTCTTCTTGCTTGGCCTTTGTTACTGCCTCTTCAATAAACTTATTCATTGACGCCTCAAACTCAGGAGGCAATTTCTCAGGATAGGTGCCTAAATCCTTGGGCCGCACATCCGCAGGCACTGCGCCTGCCTCGAACCGACGGTAGTGGGGAGTAACGGATATACTACAACTATCTCGGAAAAATTCCGGAACTGTGCCCGAGCCGCTAAAAGTCACCGGTTCCCATTCCTCCCGGCCATCATCAGGAACTGTGATTGTCTCAGTCAGGGTTAAATTCTCTTCGCCGTTAAGCCTAAAGTAAACCGCAAGTGATGGCTTTCCCTTCCGGTGCCATGTACCTCCACCGGAGACCGCAGCCGTCACGTTTAATTTTTCTCCTGGTTTTACGCTCTGGGGCAGGCCAGATATAGTAAGTTGACCTTTTACGTTGGCTTCACCACTATACGAATAGTCGCCGAATACACCATACATTCCAAAGGCAAAAGAAGTCTGACTACCCGCTACTTTTCCGCTGCGTTTTTTCACAGGAGGCACGGTGTTTTCCGTCGGAGAAATACCGCCTCCTTCTGCCCCTGCTCCGCCGCCGTAGGAGGTGTAATCAAGGACGTAAACATAATTTGCTTTAACCAGTGGCGGTTGCACGCCGGGAGTTACCGGTGTTACCGGCGCACGAGCGGTTTCAGTCACGTAAAAAGGCAATGCATCTTCCCCTGGTATAAAATTATCGGCTTCAATCTTATAATGCCAGGTATAACTACCTGGCTTGGCAAGGGCAACGTTGGCCTCTATTTTAGATTCCCCCATCCCTAAAAAGGATTTACTGCCGTCAATTATATCCTTCTGCTCAGCAAAAGGAAAGGTTGCCGGGCCTTTAACTACCAGATTGCTTTTTACTTCTACTTTTTCATCGGTTAAAATTCCGTCTAAATAGTAAACAATCTTTAAGAAAAACTTTTCTCCTACTTTCCCTTCTGATTTCCCCTCTTTGGTTTTTACCTCAGCGGCTAAAATGACGATTTTTCGCTGAAGCTTTGCAGGTTCTACCTCTATTTCTTTTTCTACCACTGCATATTGGTAGTCGGGAGTTTTGGCAAAAGAACCGACAACTTCCAGCTCCAGTTTGAGTTTGGGTTTTTGTGCCGCGGGATTATTCGGGTCAGGCGCCTCCACTTCCACTTTCCAGGCCTCGGGTGTTTTTTTCGTTCCCCGATTACCTTTAACTTCACCGATATTCTGTTCACCTCTAAATTTTATATTCTCCCCATCCCACACCGTAAGTTTTGCTTGTACTCCTTTAGCATTTTCATCTGCCAAATTCAAAACTGTACCCGTAATCTCATAAATTCTTTTTCTTCCCTGGTCCACAGAAAAGAATTGTATCGTGGGTTTAAGTGCGGAAAAAGAAGCCCGCCAGAGCGTATAAACCGCCTGGATGGCGCGTTCTAATGCAAGTTGTGGGTTTTTATTTTTCCAGAGCAGCAAATTACTGTCTGTCTCATTAGCACAGGAAATAGTAAATTCTTTAGCGCGCTCGGCATAGACGTCTTCAGGTGAATGAAAAGATAGTTGTGGATTTTTCCAATTTGAATCGTATGCGCATTTAGAATTATTTTCGTGTTTGGGGTTAGCCCTTTCCCATTGGCAATGGGTAGAATTAAGGTAACTCACCATGCTATCCCAATACCAAGGGTCAGAAAAGTTAACCATACTGTCGTCTTTTGCCTTAGCAAAAAAACGTTCAATTTCTACCCTCCAGTTTCTATTAGGCGCCCCTTCGGGGCCGGTGATTTCCTCGGAAAGAAATACTGCTGCGTCATTTGTTCCATTATTTGTCTGCTCATTATATATTGTTTTAATGTTTTCTATCATTACGCCATTTATGTGCACCGGTGTAAACATATCTGCCAAGAAATGAACGCTCCAGGCGCCGGCTTTTGTGTCTTTTTTTAAGGAAGTAACAAAATTTTTAGAAAAATTTCTTACAGCTTGAGGGGCGTCTCCTGTATTCAACCTTGAATTATAGTAATGCCACGAATACGGTGAGTTTCCTTGAGCGTCTGGCCCTGGGCCTTGACCGCCAGATAACAAGGTATTACCTTCGTTTGCTAAAAGTTGCCCTAAGGTGGGGAAAGTACCGGGAACAAATGCAGGGTCTTGCTCCATGCACTTGTAAGCCTCCTCATCTATAAATTGATGCGTACCATACCTAGGGGTACTTGCACCCCAGCCATAGGCTATTTGCGGATTTATTATTAAGCCCATAAAAAATACTGCACAATAGAAAAATGCGGGATACAAGCATTTTAATCCCTCGCTAGATACCCCGGGCTTTTCCGCCGAAGGCGGATCCGCCTCTGGCGGAAGCCCGAGGGATGAATGTATATTATTTTTTGCTCGGGAGGAAACCTCAGGCCTTAAAGGCCGAAGGGGCTCCACTATTTTATAATTTTTCATCCTGCCACCTTTACTATATATTAACGCCGATAAAATATCTTTTTATCCACAGGACAGATATAGCCTATCTTTTCTTTTCTAATAATACAACCGCCCAAAATAACTTCTCCTTTTTCTGCCTTTTTTAGTAACTCTTCGTCAGGATAACCGTAAATTACCGTAACCTCTTTCATCTCCACTTTATGAACTGGGCATTTAGATATTTTAGTAAACTTGCGGCCGCTTGTGCGGCTATTATGGCATCCCGTTAATACAAACATTGCAATTAGTAAAAAAGTTATTAATTGATTTTTACTCATGATTTATGTAATTTATCGGCTATTGGCTCTGCCTGAACGGTTGTTTCACCGACTAATTTTTGCTGATAATAATATTGCGCCTTTACTACCGGAGGCTTATTGTAATCCTCGGCAGAAAAGCCATAAACGCGCACCAACAATGTCCCCTGGCCGTTAACTTTGATTGTATCTTGAGGAATATCTTTGTGCGTTACTGAAGTGTTGGTAAAAGAAAAACTATAGTCGCAATCCGGCGCAATGCCATTATATAACCCTTCACACGGCATACTTTTTCCATTTACCACTTGCGCGCATTCGCTCTGTGTAGGGCGCTGCCCCTCTGCTTTAATGCTTATTACCGTAGTATCAATTTTTCCCTCGGTAGCCCAGAATACTTTTACCGTATGGGTCAGTGCGGGTTCTCCCCCGGCAGGAAACGGCGAGCCGCCCGGATAGGGGGAGGGATTATTACTTTGGGCAAATACCATAGAGACAATAAAAATCAAAAATAATCCTGCGCTTAATATTTTATTCTTCATGTTTTCATCTCCTTTTTAATCCCTCGCTAGATACCCCGGGCTTTTCCGCCTCTAGCGGAAGCCCGAGGGATAAATGTACATTGTGTTTTCTGCTCGGGAGGGAACCTCGGGCCTTAAAGACCTGCGGGGCTCCACTCGCGTGTCCTTTGTAATCATAAGGCGCAACCCTTAGCCGTTACTATCCACTCAGCTATATTATAATACTACTCTTGCGAGTAGCAACAAATTTAGTTTGTGATATAATGGAGCTCCACGTGCATGCACGTGGTACCAGAAACCTTTCTACGGGATTCCTTCCCACGTTGGCACGTGGGGCGGAATCCCGATGCCAGAAACCCCATTCATCCACGGGCATGCCCGTGGTCTTCTGGCTATTCGGGATAAAAGTAAGTGCTGCTGAAATGTCTTTTACCTATTTAAAAAGGGGGAGATAATGTTAAAAAAGGTGTTTATTTTTTGCACGGTTATCTGTGTCTGTATAATGTTAATTGGTATTTCTCATCTTTACGCTGAGCGAAAATTTTCTACGTTGCGCTGTAAGGTTATCATGGAATCTTCCGGCATGATGGGTATGCCGGCGGCAAAAACGGAAAAAATGCTGTTTTATAAGGGCGATAAGTTTCGCGAAGAAGTTAAATATACTGCTACGGATGGAAAAACCGGATTACTGGTCACACTTTGCGATGGCCAAAATATCTACCAGTATGAATATCTTGACAAGAAAATCTATGTTACACAAAGCTTTAAGGCCGACGCTGACTTCCTAAAGGCAAAAATGCTCTCAAATGCGCAGGGCAACGCAAGCAATGTCGGGCAAGAAGTAATTGACGGCAGGCTATGCGATATTGTCGAAGGACAAGTCGCGGGAATGACGGTTAAAACCTGGAACGCTAAGGATATTGATTTTCCTTTAAAACAAGAGGTATTCGGGACAACAACTTATTATAAGGATGTTGAGGTTGACATTCCCTTAGACGATAAGCTATTTGAATTGCCCGAGAATATAAAGGTTGATAAAGTCCAGAAGCTGCCTGAGGACCTTTTTGCACCGCCAACACAAGCGCCGTCCACAGAATAACAGGCACCAAAATCTATCGGTTTTCTTTTGTGATGATGCGCCCTATTGTTGCGCTTGGTAGCTGCTGGATAACTGCGGAATTAGTTCCTTTAATGTCTTTATGCGGTCATCGGTATAGGGGTGGGTCCTTAAATATTCTAAGACTTTTATATTTTCGGATTCGCCTCTCTTAATTTTTTCTAAAGCAGTTATACCGGCATAGGGATCATAACCTGCTTTATAAGCATACTTTGCGCCTAACTTATCCGCAAAATATTCGTCCTGGCGATTATAGCCTAAAGCAATGAGATTATAAATTTGATTACTGGCATTAGCTATGGTAGTCGCGGTATCCTGGTCTTTTTGCCCCGCAAAGGCAAAGGCAACCGTTAAAAGCAACTGATACGTCAAGTTTAACTGGACTTTTTTTACCGCATGTTTTGCCGCAACGTGGCCTATTTCATGGCCGATGATAAAAGCCATTTCGTCATCATTAAGCTTACACACTAACCCCTTATTCACATAAACAATACCGCCGGGCAAAGCCATAGCATTAAGCTCGTCTGTATCTAAAACAAAGAATTCATACTGCATATTGGTTCTATCGGAAACCTCTGCCACGCGCTTTCCGACAGCTGCTATTCTTGCTTCGGATATACCGTCATACCATAATTTCTGTTTTTGTGTCACTTCCTGCGCCACATTTTTGCCGATGGCGATTTCGGTCGCGTCATTGATGAATATAAATTCGTTTTGCCCGGTAGCCGCATTATATACATTAAGGGTAGCGCAGCCGCATAAGCAAATAATAAATAGGGGAAGAAAAATGCGCTTCGGCATATTTTACCAGATAAACTGTAGGTATGTGAACCCTCCC
This sequence comes from Candidatus Omnitrophota bacterium, assembly GCA_030692055.1. The sequence continues at coordinate 20,349 of JAUYCY010000023.1, forward strand.
TCTGAATATATCCGGAGAGAAAATTGGACGTTATCCTTCTTCACTGCAGCGTTAAAACTGCCAGAGGCTTCTTGTCCGCCTATCACGGAAAAGCCGTTAGCCTGCAAAAATGAGTTGTAAAAATTTACTACCTCAGCTAATGGCTTATTCACCGTAAAATTAGCGATTTTACCTTGAACGGATTCCTGCGTTAAATTATTCGCTGCCCTTGCTCCCGGCACAAGCGGTATCTGCATACCGGAAATATTTATGAAATCATTTCCATACAAAGAAATTGCGATAGAGATAATGAAAATTAAAAATAACCCTGTGCTTAATATTTTATTTTTCATATTTTTACCTCCGCATAGGTTCTATTCATAGTCCATACCAATAATTCACCAACGGCTTTGCCTCTTTTGTCTGGTCAACAATGACGTTTTTAAGCCGGGTGTATTCAAAAAACCCTTCTTTACCCAACTCTTTACCGAATCCGCTTTGTTTAAATCCTCCATAAGGCAATTCATTAAAAAACATGCCATATGTATTTATCCATATAGTCCCGGCGTCAATATCTTTAGCTAACTTTTGGGCAACGGCAACATCTTTTGTCCAAATAGATGCCGCTAAAGCAAAATCTGAATTGTTTGCCAAATTAACCGCTTCCTCTAGGGTAGAAAATTTATGAATACAAACTACTGGCCCAAAAACTTCCTCTTTAAAAATGGCCATCTGCGGCGAAGTTTGGACAAAAACCGTAGGCTCAAAGAAAAATCCATTTTTTAATGCCGGTTCATTTGAAGCTTTACCACCGCACAACAATTTTGCACCTTCTTTTATTGCTTTTTCCACAAAACTTATCACTCTATCACGTTGCTCTTTTGAAATAAGTGGCCCCATTTGAGTTTCAAAATCCATAGCTAAGCCTAACTTTATCCGCTGGGCTTTTGCTACAAAATCATTTATGAAGTTGTCATAAATATCATCCTCGACAAAAATCCGCGACATTGCCGTGCACATCTGGCCCTGATTTAAAAATATAGAGCATAGTGAGCCGTTAACCGCTAACTCTAAATCCGCATCAGCTAGAATAATTCCGGCGGATTTTCCGCCTAACTCCATAATTAGCTTTTTTACATTTTTTGAAGTATACTCTATAATTTTTTTACCCACGCCGTTACTTCCGGTAAAAGAAATCATATCTACGCGCTTGTCTGAACATAATTGCTGGCCTATAGTATCGCCGCGGCCGGTAATAATGTTAACTACCCCTTTGGGTAGGCCGGCTTCGCTTACAATCCTTCCTAATTCTAAAGCGGTCAAGGGAGTTAGGCTTGACGGTTTTAAAATAACCGTGTTACCGCTAGCGAGCGCCTGCGCCATTTTCCAAGAGGCAATTAAAAGCGGGTAATTCCAAGGCACTATCAAAACTACAACACCTTGCGGCTGGCGAATAAGATTACTTTGCGCTTTGGCTATCTGTGATTTAATTTCTATCGATTCTTGGTTTAAATATTTTTCTAAATTATTAGCAAAATACTCGAAAGTTGCCGCAGCTGACGGTATATCCATAAAAGTAGATTCTTTGATAGGTTTACCAACATTTAAACTTTCTAAATTAGCTAATTCGCCGGCCTTAGCTAAAATACCTCCGGATATTTCCATGATAAAGTCTTTACGCTCGGCTAAAGAAATGTTTCTCCACTGCCCGCTATCAAACGCCTTGCGCGCAGAGTTTATTGCTAATTCAATTTCTTTTTTATCCGCTACACTTACCGTAGCAATAGCTTCGCCGGTGCAGGGATTAATAATATCCTGCTTCACTCCTGAATCTTTAAAGTCATTGTTGATTAAAAGCGAGTAATGCGGAATCATTTTCCTATTGTTTTTATAGACTATTTTTGCTTTTAATACGCTGTCGGTTATTAATTTTGATAAAAATGATCTCTAAGTATAGAGACACAAAGCTCATTTATTTTTTTATAATCTAGATTATCAGGCAATTTTGATTGCTCATATGCTTTTTCAGCTTCTTGAAATAACGCATCGCTTTCTTTTTTGATATCCTCCAACGACCATTCACCTCTTTTAATTGACAATAAATAATCGGCATCTTTTCTTTTGATATATAATTCGCCTTTTTTGAGAAACTCAGTTCCCATCTTGAGCAGACGGATAAGATGACAAGCATTTTTTGTGTCATAACCAAACTTTTGCACTAAGCGTTTTCTTTTTTTCCCCATATAGCCTTCAAAAGCAAGATGCGTCATTCGGTGTAACTGCCCTTTCGCATAACCAACAAAACTATGATAGACATGCCTGCCAACAAACAAATTTCTTTTCTTAATGAGCTGTTTACCTTCTTTTGAAACCTTAATATAACTGTCTTTATCCATCCACAATATGCAGAGTATGTTTGGATTACCTTGCTTTAATAATTGGATACACTTCTTAAACTCATAGACAACAATATCCCATTTCTTATATTTTATTTCCTTTGTACCCCTCGAACCATATTCCTCTAATCCGAAATAATAGAAAATAGGAGGAATGCATATTGACATAACATCTTTGTCATCTATCGAATTACTATCTGACGATGGGACATATAATCCATGAGCAATAGAACCACGATAGGCAGTAATAATGCTCCAATTAAGTATTTCCGGATATGCTTTTAAGATAGTCTTTGGAATATTCATTCCTTTAAAATTCCTAAAATTATCTCGCGGTACTTAAATTGTATTCCGCGTATTCCGTATTCTATTCCGGTGATCCGTATTCTATTCCGGTGACGCAATACTTATTTCAAAAAAACTAACGTAAAATTTACCCGCGGGCCTCACTACACTACAAGAAAGGGGGTCAGAGTGATTTTTTCCAAGAATCCCAGGGACACCCATGAAAGGTCCCGTGTGTCACAATACTTATTTCAACCCAAATTTTGTAATGGCCTTTGTTGAAACTGCGCAAATCTTTATTATGCAATGCTTGTATTTTCTATCCAAAGCAATGTTGGACCCAATAACTGCCCCTTCGGGGCTCTTTGCTGTCGCAAAGATTGGGTTCAGAAAAACTAAGAATCAGGAGAAAGAATTACTTTTATGCATTCTTTAGCTTCGCTAACAAGCTTAAAACCTAAACCTGTATCCTTCAGGTTTAAACGATGGGTAATCAAGTCTGCTACAGGAACTTTTTTGTGACGCAGAGCTTCGAGAGCTTCGTTTAAATCCGAAGGGCTTGCTCCGTAAGAATGAATAATCTTTATGCTTTTACGCCAGAAATCGCTCACCGGAATAGCTACATCCACGCCTGGCTCTGTGGAGGCAAAACATAAAATTGTACCTGCGCGGTCTACGCACTTCATTGCCTGTAGGAATGCACTTCGTGCAGAGGTACAAATAATCACTAAATCCGCCAACCTATCTTCGTTTAATAAGCGAAAACGAGCGGCTATATCTTCTTTTGCATTAATTACGGCATCCGCTCCTAATTTCTTGGCGGCGGTTAGGCGATGTTCATTTATGTCCGTAATTGCCACATAGCGACAACCCAGGGCGCGCGCTAAAGCTAAATGCAGCAACCCGGAAATACCTGCTCCAAGAATAAGAACGCTTTGGCCCTTTCTAAGGCTCGCTATTCTTTGGCCGCGAATCACACAGGCTAAGGGCTCAATAAAAGTTCCCTCTTCAAAAGAAATCTCTTCGGGAAGTAAAAATACGCCGCGCTCGACATTGATTTGCGGCACACGGATATATTCTGAAAATCCGCCCGGATAATAATTTGTAGTATGCAAAGTCTCGCATACGGTATGATTTCCGCTTAGGCAATAGCGGCAGCTATTGCAGGGCACGTGATGTGAGACAAAAACCCTATCGCCGACTTTATATCTTTTAACGCCGGCGCCTATTTCAATGATTTCTCCGCTAGCTTCATGGCCTAAAACAAGCGGGGCTTTTTTTATGCGATACCATTCCAAAACATCACTGCCGCAGATGCCGCTAGCTTTTACTTTAAATAACATTTCCCCCGGACCGATCGTGGGCCGTGGCATCTCTTCTATACGCACATCATTATTATTATAATACATTGCTACCTTCATATTATTATATTATTCAATAGAAGCGGATTAACGCAGATTAAAACGCGGATAACCGCGGAAAATTTTTGGCGTAAATCCGCGTAGGTATTCGCGTGTATCCACTTCTATTTTTTCTTAGTTTCATTAAAAATTTCCTGCGCTTTTTTCACTGTTGCGTTTTCATGAATAATCGCCCTGAGCGCACGAGCCATTGCCACAGGATTAGGGCTTTGCCAAACATTTCTACCCAGATTTATTCCAATAGCTCCTCTTTGTATGCCATCATGCACAAACTCAAATACCTCTTTCTCTGTCTCGCATTTAGGCCCGCCGGCGATAACTACCGGCACCGGACAGCCACAAACCACTTTATCAAAATTTTCGCACCAATAAGTTTTTACTATGCGTGCGCCCAACTCCGCAGCAATACGACAACATAAGCCAAGATAGCGCGCATCGCGTTTTTCTAATTCTTTGCCCACCGCAGTCACTGCCATTACAGGAATTGCATAATTCTCACATTCATTAACAAGCTTGGCTAAATTTAATAAAGTCTGTTTTTCATAATCGCTTCCCACAAAGACAGAAATACCTACTGCCGAAGCATTAAGACGAATAATCTCTTCTATAGAAGTAGTAATTCCTTCATTAGCTAAATCTTTTCCTATCACACTCGTTCCGCCAGAAACCCGTAATATTATAGGTTTAGTATTTGCCGGGTCTACTGCCGCTCGTAATACTCCTCTGGTAACAAAAAGAGCGTCGCAATAAGGGAGTAATGGCTTGATAGTATCTGCGGGCTTCTCTAAGCAGTGAGTCGGGCCTTGAAAATATCCGTGATCAATAGGTAAAAAGAAACAACGGCCATTCGGAATAAGCTGGCTTAAACGGTTTTTCATTCCCCAGTCCATGCTAAAACCTCCTTTAATGAGCAGACGATTTATGACAGCCTACTGGCGAACATAAATCGTAGGCTACTGCCGTCTGCGAATTAAACCCCACACCCAGCGCTATATTGATTGCACCGCTATGTGTGGTTTATTATTCAATTATTATTTCTATTTTGCCCATCACCCTATCTGGGTGTGGGGTCAAATTCCCCCGACATTTCGTCGGGGTCATTTGATCTTAACTTCTTTAAATAATTGAAAAAGTCGGTTAAAAGGCACATACCAGCGTGCGAGCTGTCCTAAATGCCCCTGTAATTTCATTTTCCCTTGAGTGGTAGCAACGAAGGGATCAAGCTTTCCTAAAAAGATTAGCTCCCAAACATCACTAGGGGCAGAGATTACGAAAGGCGCATCAGCGTCTCCGCCAGAGGCAGATCCCTGCCCGTCCGCCAGAGCGGCGCCTTCGGAGGAAAAATCCAATTTCACAACTCTTCCTTTCTCAAAATTGAATTTATAAACTTTATCGTGGCCATCGAGCTTTATGGCAAGTTTTAAAGTCAGATCTAATTCCTTGCCTTTAGTGGCGATAAGCTCATCTTTGTTCACTAATTCCACAATTGCACGGATGTGCTCTTCGGAAAACATCAAATATGCGTTGTCTTGTGCTAAATTTTCCTTTAATTCTTTATCCAAGCTATCAAGAATTTCTTTCTTAAATAAACGCGCAGTTGCCGCTAACTTTACCGCTTCTTCTAAGGACTCAATTAAATATAAAGCGTCGCTAAATTTATCCGCAATGACTACTACGCCGTGATTCTTTATCACTACCAGATTGTTAATTTTTAAAGCCTCTACTACTAATTGCGGTTTAGTAATCGCTGGCGTATCCTGTTCTACTACGGCAATATTGCCTAGATAAAGCTTGGTTTCAAAAGTTAAAGCCTTTAGGTCAGAATAAATAGCGAAGTAGGCATTAATCAACGTGGGATGGCAATGAATGATTACTTTGTTTGGAAAGTTCTTATAAATAAGCCGGTGTAAAGGAAACTCGCTAGTTAAACGGGGGTTTTTAGCATCTTCTTCATTATTTAAATCCGCTTTGATTATATCTTCGTGGTTTAAATCTCCTAAGCTTGTGCCGTTAGCGGTAACCAAGATATTATTTTCATTAATTCTAGCGCTTAGATTTCCCGCGCGCGCAACTACAAGGCGTAATTCATACAGTTTCTTGCCTATATCAATTATTCCATCTTTGAGGGCCTTCTCTTTTGTAAATATCACCTTTCTATCTCCAGGTAGATATGTTCTGTAATCAAATTATTTGGCGTAACATCGAATGCCGGGTAATAACCTTTGGCACCCTTTGCGGCTAATCGCAAGCCTTGATACTCCAGTAGCTCTTTATCCGGCCTTACCTCTATTTTGATATCTTTTCCTGTTCTAGCGCCTGATACTGGCGGGCACAAAACATAAAACGGGATATTAAAATGTTTGGCTAATATGGCAATTTGGTAAGTCCCAATTTTATTGGCAATATCGCCGTTTTGCGCAAGATTATCCGCGCCCACGATAACCTTGTTGATTTTACCCTCACGCATAACTTGCGCCACCATATTATCGGCAATAATAGTAACGTCGAAGCCAGCTCGCTGCAGTTCCCAAGCAGTAAGCCGCGCGCCCTGCAAATAAGGCCGTGTTTCGGTCACAAAAAAAGTTATCTTTTTATTTTGCTGTCTGGCAAACTCACTAATCAAAGGCATAAGCCCGCTGATATTACAATGAGTAAGAATTACATCGCCGCCGGTAATTAGTTTAGCAGCTTCTTCTGCTTGCTTAACACGCTTATTTTTAAGCATTTCTAAAAATCCAAGTATATTTTTCTCTAAGGGTTCTCCTGCGCAATGCCAGCCTAACACCATATCCGTCAGATATTTAAAAGAAAGAGTTGGCCGGGTGGCATTTATAGTTTCGGCTACTTTGCATAAAATAGGAAAAAGCTTTTCTCTCGGCTTCTTCCTATTTTTCTTAATGACTATAAGAAAAATATATAAAACTAATATTACCTGCCCCACTGCACGTGTCTTCATCTCCTTAATCGCTTTGCACGCCTGTAGATAATCTTTGGCTTTTATATATTTAACTTTATGCGGCAGTTTAGTTTCGTCAAGTATTTGTATGGTTTTTCCTTTTAACAGAATTGGCCAAAACAATGGTGAGAATTTCATACTTTTTTCCATAATTACTTAAATAATTGAGTAATAATCTTCACTAAAATTCTATTCAAAATTAAGTGTGATTTTATTAGACATAACCTTTTCTTGCCAAAAGTCTGCTCCTAAATCTAGCCATTCCTCTGGAATAGAATACCGATAGCCAATTTGATATCTACCAGGCACTAAAGGGATTAGCTCTGTAGATCCCCATAACAAGGTATTAATAGTATCAGTATCTCTATATACTTCCCCAGGTTTTAATCTTAATAATTTAGCATCAGATGGATAACAGGGGTGTTCATGCTCTGCTTTGGTTTTAAAAATTTCGCCTACTTTTAAGTCGTAAATATGTAGATGCAAGAACTCAACCGGGCATTTACTGAAATAAAAATTTATTTCTTTGTCAGATATGTTCTGAAATTCTAAATCTATCTCAATAGATTCGCCTACTTTATAGCTATCTCTTTCTGCTTTAATTGTAAATCTAATGCCATTCCTAACATTATCTTCACCGGACCACTGGCAATAAACTAACGGGGTGATGGATAAAGAAACAACGGTTAGCGACACCAAAATAATCAATTTCATTTGATCAACCCTTTAATCAACTTAGGATGTTATGGTATTGTGACAAAACCCTTAAGGTTATATCCCCGACTTTACCTTTACCTACAACTTTACTTTCACATTCTACCAAAGGCATAACTTGCAGTAAAGCGCTGGTTAAAAATGCTTCATCACAAGAATATAAATCCTCTACACTAAGCTCTGTTTCTCTTACCTTAATCCTTAAATTGTTTAATTTGTTAATTATTGTTTTTCTAGTTATTCCGTAAAAAGCGCCACTTGCTAAAGGTGGTGTTATCACTTCTTCATTTTTTACTATAAATAAATTGCTGCGCGAGCCGCCGACCAATAGCTCTTTCTCATTTAAAATAAGCGCTTCGTCTTTATTACGCTTTTGCGCCTCATGCCAAGACATCCTGTTTTCCAAGTAACTTAAAGATTTGATTTGAGAAAAAGGATTTTGGGTATTTCTTTTATAGGGAGAAATTATCGCACTGAACCCTTTTTCATAGGCGCCTTGCGGATAATAACCGAATTTATCTACATAGATAAGCACTCCAGTCGACTCTCTTTTTTTATAGGCGGTAATTCTAATGTATGCGTCTTCTAGGCCATTAACTTTTAATAACTCTGCGATTTTATTTGCAAAATCAAACTTAACTTCTTCTATCCCTAAGGCGTTTAAACCATCATTAAGCCGCGCAACGTGTAAATCTAAAAACGGCACTTTCCCATTATACGCCCGCAGCGTCTCGAAAACTCCCCAGCCAAACAAAAACCCCGGCTCAAATATTTCCTCCACGTCTTTTTTCTCAATTATATTTCCGTTACAAAAAACTCTCATAAAAACCTTGTCCACTTCAACCTTGTCCACCTCGTAGGTGGAATTGGTTAGTCAAATAGATATTGCTTTATCTTTGCCAGTTCTCTTTGATAGGAAATTCTGTTATCTACAAATTGTTTATAAGAAATTGGGTTTGCCTGCAAAACATCATCATATTGACAAATTTTTTCAGCATTTTTTTCTATATATTCGCGATATGACGAGGCAAACCAATCCTCCGGCTTATCAATAAGGCTGGCTGTAACAGGATTGAGGTGTATATATCTTGTCAAATGCGATAAATATTCGTCTTTTTCAACTAAAACGCTCTTAAAGCGTGCTTCCCATAGAGGGCCCTTCCTTTTATGTTTTGTATTAAAATACCGCGTGTAGCTATTAAGAATATTGCTCATAAAAATTGAAATGCCGTTCTGTTTTAACTGTTTCAAAATCAAATGTAGGTGAGTAGGCATAAGGCAATAAGCAATTATTGTAACAAGCTTTTCTTTTTCCGAGGATAAATCTTTCCTTATATTATTTTGCATATTTTCTTCTAGGGTTATGAATCTTGAAAATTTAACCGCTGGCTTTTCGCATTGATAGTATTTAATTACGCCGAGCATTCGAGAAAATTCGTCATCATTATTAAAAATCTTAAAGTCTGCAATGCTTCGGGTAAAAATATGGTATACTTCTCCAACTACCAATAAGTCTTTTCTCATAATTTTTTCAGTAACCGCTTTCCACCTCGTAGGTGGAAAGCGGTTATATTTTCATTTATTACCAAAAAGCCTAATGAAATTTTCAGATGTTATTTTTACTTTTATATCAGAAACTAATCCGTCCAGCATTCTTAGATTTTCCTCAACGCTGGCATTTACCGGATAATCCGAGCCCCAGAGGATTTTATCTTCACCAAATAACTCAATAGCTAGTTTGACGTTTTGTAAAGATGCCCCTGAGGTATCTACATAGACCTTGCTTAAAATTTGAGAAGGTAATTTACCTAAATCTTTTACCATTTCACGTTTTCGAAGCATCTGATAGACCCTATCAAACCTTTCCTTTAGAAAAGGTGCTACTCCCCCTAAAGACGAGAAGATAAACTTTATATTAAATTTTTCTAAAATACCCTCCATCATCAATAAGCCCATAAACATCGAGTTGTCGAAACTATATTCCAAAACCGGCATTAAAAGCGGGTCTTTTACTCGTTCAAAGCCTATTGGATTTATGGTTTGCGGATGAACGAAAATAGCCAAATTGTGTTTTTCCGCCGCCTCAAACAAAGGCTGTAGCTTCTCTAAAATAAATTTACCATCATGGCTTGAAGCTATGCTGATTCCCTTAAATCCTGCTTCTCTCAAATGTTTAACTTGCACGGATACATTCCCGTCAAAATCCACTATGCCGCAGCCTATAATTCTTTGATCCTCTTCAACCAGTACTGCTAAATTGGTATTATACACTTCGCATAGTTTCGTCCAGCCTAATTTTAAATGCGCATCCGTAGCCGGATAAACTAAAAGCGCTTTGTCAATTTTGTTTACATCCAGAAATTCCAAAAGTCTCTTCTTCTGTGTCCACACCCCTCTGTAAAAAGAAGTATGTTCGGCTATTTCTTGAGGAATGAAATGAATGTGGCTATCGCACAACATAAAAACTTGCATAGCGCATGACGCTAAGCGCATAGCGTAGAAAACAAATAAAAAGATATGTCTCTTTTTTTCGCTTTGCGCTATGCTCTATGCGCTTTGCGCTAAATATGTTTCTCTCCCTTAACTGCCCCTGCTTCCCATTTTGACACTCCGCGCATAACATCCTCGAAACAGAGTTTTGCGAGCGGGTCAAAATTACTGGTCATAATCCTTTGAATGCGGCCGGGTTTTGAGAAAAATTCCCGCATACACCAAGAGCCCAGCCTTCCGTAATCTTCGAGAGTAAGATGCTTTGTCGGCATAACCGGATGAAGGAAATCCCATTTAAGAAAGTCTATTTTCTTAATATCTATCTCACCTCGTTTTACTCTCTGTCTCCAGATAGGTGAATTAGGCGCTGGCGTAACATAGCCAATCCATAAAATATCCGGGTCAACCTCGTCGGTAAATTCAAACCTCTGCTTTATGGAATATTCCGTGTCGTCATCAAAACCCATCATAATATCAGCTACAATTGCGATATCCTGGGCGCGTAAAATATCAATGGTCTTTTTAATCTGGTCAATAGTTATGCCTTTAGCGATTTTTTTAAGTTCTTCCGGAGTTGTAACTTCAATTCCAAACACACCCATAAACATTCCGGTTTCTTTCATAAGGGGCAAAATCTTTTCGCAGTTAACCCAGTCAACCGCCCGGCCTAAAGAGACCCATTTAATAGGGTTATTTTTTTCTTTCTTTAATAGACAGAATTTTTCAACCCTGTCAGGATTAACATTAAAATTATCATCCTGAATAACCACAACTTTAGTACCCATTTTATGTAGAAGCTGGAGCTCTTCAATAACACGCTGGGGAGATTTTGCCCGCCAAGTTAGAAAGTCCTGCGGAGAACGCGGGTCATATTGATCCCACTCATAGCAGAAAGTACAAGCTGAGGGACAACCCCTTGAAGTCATCATTTCTACAAACGGCTTCCAGAAAGTATGCCCTACATATTTATCCATAGGAAATAAATCATAAGCAGGAAGCGGCAGTTTATCCAAATCTTGCAATAACGGTTTGTGCGGGCCCATCACCGGTTTACCGTCTATGCGTGAGGTAACCCCTGCAACATCCTTCATGTTTTTGCCTTTATCTATCGCCTCAATTAAGTCATAAAAAGATTCTTCTTCGCCCATAACTACATAATCTATTGCCGGGTTATCTTCCAAGGTTTGAACCGGTAAAGCAGAATACCAAAGCCCTCCCATAATTACTTTTACCTTAGGTAATATTTTTTTAATTCTTGCGGCAGCCTGATTAAAATGCCAAATTATGCCAAAACCTACTGAGCAATGAATCATATCGCCCAACACAACTACGTCTGGATTTTTCTCCTTAACTTTTTCTGCAAGCTGTTCAATAGGAATACCTAAGACAGTCGCATCCAAGACTTCAAGATTGTCATAACCTTTCTCGCGGATATACGCCCCCCACTGTGCATACAACTGATTAGGTGCAAAATGATTACCGTGTGTCGCCCAAGCGCCAATTTTCGGCATTACAAATAGAATCTTCATTGAAACCTCCTCAATGAGACTTACGTTTTTTCAAACCCTGACTGCCGTTAGGCAGGCGTGCGCAGAAAAAACGTCTAGTCGAATTGATCCCGACGAGTTCATAAAAATTATCGCAGAAAATTTTTATGTATTTAGACGAGTCGGGATAATTGGTTATTATAAAACGTTGCATACCCACCTTCTACATTATTTTTTAGGATGCTCCTGTTTAAACGGTATAACCGGCTTTGTCCATGGAGTTTGTTGGTTTATTACTGCGATTTCCAAAGGACATACATTTGCCGGAACAGTTAAGGCAAACCTTACGGCATTTTCAATAGCCTCAGTAGTCATCAGCCGTGAAGCGTCTGCAGTAACTTCCTGTAACTTACCTGTTAAGTCCGTATCCGTAACTCCGGGTAAAATTGATGTAACCTTTATTCCGTGATCGCGTAGTTCCCAAAATAACCCTTTAGAAAAAGCACGTAAACCTACTTTTAAAGAACTGTAGACGATAAAATTTCTTGGCAGCGGGTCACAAAGCGTTGAACCGGAAACCATATTAATTATTGCTCCGGATTTATTCTTTATCATATCGTTTATTACTAAACGAATCAAGCGCACATAACCTAAATAATTGGTATGCGCTAATCTTTCAAAATCTTCAATCGGTTGCTTTTCAAACGGATATTGGCTGGAAACGCCGGCATTATTAATCAAGATATCAATATTGCCGAATTTTTCTTTGGTTTTATTAACCAAATTTTCCAAATCTTCCAATTTAGTAACGTCGCAAGGTACTGCTAAAACTTTGACTTTATATTTTTTTTCTAATTCTTGCGCAGTTTCTTTTAACGGACCTTCACCGCGCGCGGCAATAGCTACATTTATTCCTAAACTAGCTGCGACACTTGCAAGAGCTTTACCAATGCCTTTGCTTGCGCCGGTTACGATTGCGGTTTTACCTTTTAACTCTACCATGATGCCTCCTTATTTATTTTTTAAATATTTTAGATATAGTTGAATCTATGTTTTCCAAAATAATTGTATAGGTTTTCTTTTCCAAACCGCTTATTTCATATATTAACTTGTGGTCACACATACAATTTGCGGAATCTCCAAAGATATAAGGCTTATACCGTAATCTTAAGATATTATTCTCAACTGAATAGCCAAAGTTTTCAATCTTGGCTGCACAATTCTCATTGACATAACATTCTAAAATCAGAGTGTCACCATTCCATTGCTGATTATAATGGGGCGGACGCACAAAAAAACTTCCGTTTTCATCTTTTTGCGTATCAGGCCCGCAACCCTTATCAGTAAATACTTGCGCAAAAATTGCCGTTTCTTTAGCCGATAAATTTAAACTGATTACAATAAATAAAAGAATAATAGCCCTCATTATTTACCCTTTTTAATTTGAAAATTCAAAAAAGTAAGGTCGAAATTTTGTTGCGTACCCGACTTTATATTTTGCATGGCAAGAGATTTCGGCAATTTTAGCCCTTCTATTTCTTGATATTCTATAGTTGCGGTTGCTTTCGCTAAATCTCCCATATCTAAGCTATATCCATTCAATAGCAAACCTTTCGGTGTTTTTATGAACTGTGATAAAAGAATCATGCTGGCATTATTTATAAAGTTTTCCATATTTTTCCCCTAAACTTTAATAATGAATTGCTTACTAAATAACAATAAACCCAAAAGGCAAATCCCAAATATTATAAACCCCAGAATAAAGCTTTTCTGCATAATTGCGCCGCCTAATACTGCGCCTATTCCGCCGGAAATAAATCTCACTCCGCTGTTTAAACTCGCGGCTTCGTTTAAATGCTCTTTTGGTAAATCCGTAAGTATGGTAGATATCCCGGCATGATTTAAAGTCCAACCGAACCCCCAAACAATCATAAGTATTACCAATGCTACTGGCGGCATTTTAAAAACTAATATAAATACGCTAATAATCATGATGACAATTCCGATATTTGCGGTTCTAGCTCTACCGATTACGTCAGAAAGCCATCCACCCATAGTCTCACCGAATATTCCACTTAAACTCGTTAGGGTAATGAGCGCGCTAATCATAAATTGCTCTAAACCATATTGCTTGGAAAAATAAACTCCTAGCCACTGTTGTACACCATGATAAAACAAGCTTATAAAGAAGATATAGGTAAATATATGCAATACGGTTTTGCTTTTAAATGTGGCAATATAATTTAAACTAAACCCCGTTAGAAAAGATGGAATTTTAACCTTACTCTCTTTAACCCGACCTTTCCTATTTACCCCACAAGAAATAGATGGCCTCATGAGGTCTGTGCCATTCCCGCCGTAAATGGCGGGGTTTTCTAACGGGGTAAACTTTTTGGCTTGCGGCTTAAAGTTTGGTAAATAAAAATACATTAAAATTAAAAGTATAAAACCTGCTATTGCCGGCAGTAAAAAAATAAAACGCCAATGTAATATTCCGCTTAAGAATAACCCTAAAAGCGAAGCAACAAAAGTAGCGCCAAAAAAAATACCGACTTGCCTGCCGCGCTTCTCGGTTTTTGTCGATTCGGCAATTAAAATTAAAGCCAGCGGTATCACCGAAGCTCCGAAAATACCCATTAAAAATCTTGCCGCAAATAAGCTCATAATATTTTTAGAGAACACGGCTAATAAATTTGCTAATGAAAATATGAAAAGACAAACTATTTCAACTTTTTTTGCATCATAAACCCTGACTAAAGGACCATAGAATAATGCTGCAAACCCATAAGGAAGCATATACAGCCAAATAATTCTTCCGGCAACAAACTCTGATATTACAAAATCCTTGGCAATCGAAGGCACAAGGGCCGCGCAGGCAGCAACGTTAAAAGATAAAATCGCGCCCTCTAAGCATAGGATTATGAATGTTAGCTTTTTCATTGTTGATTGATTACGCTGATTAGATATAAGATTACACCGATTTAACAATCTGCGTAATCGCTCCTAAAATCTGTGTAATCATTGCCCCGCAGGGGCTTCTTTTTCTATAACTTCTTTGAATATCTTCAAATTATCTTTCGAATGTTTGTTAATAAAGCCTTCTACTTGCTCATCGTTAAATTTAGCTTTCTCGTCCATCTCAAAGTGTTGAATCCAGGTCATTTCTATGCCGTTAGGACGCGGAGTATAAAGCCAGATAATTTTCATAAATTTAAAAGGAAATTTTGGCTCTTCGCGTTCCGCATAAGCAAAGTACTTATCTTTAAAAAGTAGGCGCCAAGACTGCCAACATCTGCCTTCGTCATCAGTGAGTTTAAAAGTAATTTTATTACTTTCTTTTTTCACCTCTTCTGCTTTCTTATATTCGCCGCCAAATAATTCTGTCCAGCGGGTAATGTCATTAGAGATGTCAAAAATTTTTTCATAAGGCGCATTGATAATTATAGAGTTAACTGTATGACCCATTTTTCCTCCTTCTTTTTAGACACGAATTTCCACGAATTACACACGAATCAACACGAACAACAGAGAAGTTTCGGTTTTTCTTCTACTTGAAATCACAATTTGTGATTTTAGAAAAATCTTTTGCTCAATTGCTTCTTGCGGGATTAGTTCAGCCATCAATTTATCCTATTTTTAAAAAGTTACTTAAATTATTGAAAAATTTCTGGTATCACATTTTGTGATACCAAATTTTTCGCTTCTTCCATTGTAAGTTGAAACATAAAATCTTCCGGAAATCGCTCACGATTTCTTTTAACCTGCTGTCTTAAAGCTATGGCTTTCACGCCATAAAGTTTAGCCAAATCTCTATCCAGCATTACTTTATGACCCCTGATAATAAAGATTTTTTGGGCTATAATTTCTACCACAGCTATTTCAGCCATTTTTTATTTTCCTTCTAAAAAAATTACTATCGCCTAAATGCTATTGGCTATCGACTATTCCGACTACCCTTGCCCATGCTGCCCCAGTAGCTTTTATCTTTATAGGAAAACAAATTATTTTAAACCCAAAATTGGGTAAGTTACCTAAGTTAGCTAAACGTTCTATATGAATAAATTCTCTTTTTCGGCCGTAAAAATGCGCGGGATATAATTTTTTTGGGTCTTTTTTCTCTAAGAATTCTTTAAGCATAAAGCGGTATGGCCGGTCTATACCCATAGTGTCTACGCCAAAAATTTTTATATCTTTGTCCAAAAGATAATCTATGGCTGATATGTCTACGCCGGGATAATCGCTAAAATACTTTGGCCCGCCGTATAATTTATCCGCGGCGGTATATAAAAGAACGATATCAAAAGGCTTTAATGTATAATTTATTTCCTTTAAGGCTGTTTCTATATCAGCTGCTGTAATTGTTTCGTTTGGCTTTTTATGCGACACATCAATTTTTACACCGTCTCTATAACACCACTCAAGAGGAATTTCTTCAGCAGTTTTAGAGGCCCGGCCTTCGGATTTGGAACCATAATGAAAAGAATAATCAAGATGCGTTCCGATATGCACCGGTGAATGAATTATTTCTAAAGAAAGAAATTCCTCGTCAGGTAAATCTTCCTTTTTCACAATACGTTTACCTAATATATATTGGAGCTTACCTTTTAGAGTTTTACCCATCAGCACGCGGTTAAATTTTTCAACCCCTGCCTTATGCGAAACCCGCTCAATCTCTACGTGATGCACCTCAAAGGCTTTATCGTCAATGGGTAGACTAAGGTCGATTATTTTCATAATATCACCGATTACACTGATTAAATATAGATTACACCGATTAAATAATCTGTGTAATCACTCCTAAAATCTGTGTAATCATTGCCCCGTAGGGGCTTTCTTTTCAATTAACGCTGTTATTTCCAGCGGTGTGGAAAATTTAGTAATTTCGTTAGCAGCAATTTTCACATTAAAGCGTTTGCCTAAAGAAACTACTAACTCAACTATTTCAGTTGAGTCCACACCTATAGAATCATATAGCTTTTTATCCTCTACTAATTCTTCCACCTTAACGTCAAGGATATCTGCGATTGCATTTAAAACATCTTCCTTTAAGGCCATATTTTACCCCCCCTTGTTAAACTATTCTAGTTTTCCAGCACGTTCTTGTGGCAAGAAAATTTTAGTCACTTTACCTTTTATGTTTCTGGAAGGTACAAAGCCAAAAAATCTACTATCGAAGCTTGAAACGCTATTATCGCCTAAAACATAATAATGGCTCGGCGGAATCATTATTTCTTTATCTTTCATAGCATAGTCTCCTTCGTTATAGTAATAATTCTTGGCTATTATTGAGTTCTTTATTTTTTCTCCATTGATGTATACAACACCATCTTTTATTTGTACGCTTTCCCCTGGTAATCCAATGATTCTTTTACAATAATATTTTTTCTTATCGTGGGGTGGTATAAAAACAACAATATCCCCTCTTTTTGGAGTAATAGTACTATAAACCTTTCGATCAAGTACCACTTTATCCCCGGGCTTTAATGCTGGAACCATTGATGCATTAGGGATTCTAAAAACTTGATATACATAGCTCCTTAAATAGAGCAAAGATGACAAAGAAAAAGAAAAAAGTAATAAGAAAGTTGCGATTGCTACAATGCGCAACTTTTTTTGCGATGGATTTACTTTATAAATTGAATTGTATTTTTTTGTACACTTGTAGCTGTCCACTAAAACATAAATACGGAACAAAAAATAGAAAATTCCCAGAGGAGCTCCAAGTATTATAAATAATATAGAAATTGTATCGGAAATACCAAGCACGTATCTAAAAACAATTATTCCTAATAATATACATATTACTGTGATTCCGAGATAAATTAATCCTTTGAATTTTCTTTTGGCATAAATATGTCCTAAGCCTGGAAGTAACTGGCTCAATAAAACAGCAATCCATGGTTCTTTGGGTTTTGCTGAATTTACAACATTTTCTTTTAAGGCCATTTAAACCTCCTGTTATTAGAAACGGATATTTACGCGGATTGCGTGTACTTTCCGCGTTTTATCCGCGTATTGTTCCGCGTTCTTCCGCTTCTATTTCTCAATAGCCAATACTACATTTATCCCGCCGCGGCCGCGCGCAAGAAGCAATGCTTTATTTATTTTCTTTTCCCGCGACACATTAGGCGTATAGTCAAGGTCGCAGTAAGGGTCTTTCATTTCATAGTTAATGGTTGGCAAAATTAAGCTATTATTCATCGAAAATAAAGTTACGATTAAATCTAAGGCAGTTTGAGCACCTAAGAGGTTTCCATACATACTCTTAGGCGCGCTTAATGAAATATGCTCTAATTCTTTACCAAATACGTTTTTTAGGCTTTGGGTTTCTAAATAATCGCCCATAACCGTAGCTTCTGCGTCCAGACAAATATAATCCACTTCTTTCTTGGACCAACCTGCGTCTTTGAGGCATTCTTCTATGGCATATTCAAGCATTTCCGATGTCGGGCTGTAGCGGCAGTAGTTATAGCCGTCTGAGGAAAAGCCGACGCCTTTTAAAAATCCGTAAATACGCGCGCCGCGATTCTTAGCATGCCCTTCTTTTTCTAAATTTACTATTCCGGAACCTTCCCCTATTACAAAACCATCCCTATACAAATCATAAGGTTTATAGGCTTTTTTTGGATTTAGGTTATTCTTAGATAATTGGCCGCAAGAATTAGCGCTAAGCAATGCATAAGGCGTAATAGGCGCTTCCATTCCTCCGGCAAGAACATAATCATTCTTGCCATCGCTAACATTTTTTGCACCATACCACAAAGCAAGCGCTGAAGATGCTTTATCTGCAACAACAGTTTTGCTATAGCCTTTAAAACCATAATAAATTGTGATTTGGCCTTGCGGAGCTGCGGGAAACCAGGCGCTTGCCATATAAGGAGATACGCCTTCTCTACCTTCAATATACATATCACGTAACTCTGTTTCTGCAAAAAGCCAACCGCCAATGGCATTCCCCATAAAAACACCCACACGGGTTTTGTCCACACTGTTCAAATCAATCTTTGCATCTTGTATCGCCTGTTCACTTGCAACTAACGCCATGTGCGAAAATACGTCTATTTTTTTTACAAGGCGGCTCGGTAAATGCGAATAGTGATCAAGCTCATGCACTTGCCCGGCAATACGCGAAGGATAAAGTGATGCATCAAAACGCGTAATTTCATCTACAAAAGATTTACATTTTTTTAAATTTGCCCAAAAAGTCTCTTTTTTTAAGCCAGCAGGAGAAACTACTCCGATACCTGTTA
This sequence comes from Candidatus Omnitrophota bacterium, assembly GCA_030692055.1. Next base: position 39,327 of record JAUYCY010000023.1, read on the forward strand.
TTGCTACACGTTCTTTCATTATAAACTCCTTAGTCGTTTAAACGCAGATTCTCGCAAATCCAACGCAGATTTACGCAGATACTTTATCTGCGACTATCTGCGTTTCTGCGCGTTAATCTGCGTATTTCTTAAATATAATCGAAGAATGTATTCCGGAAAATCCGCTGCTTGTTTTTAAAATATAGTTAGGCATATATTGTCGCTTAACATTTGGAATATAATCTAAGTCACATTTTGGATCAGGTTCTTCTTGATTTATTGTCGGCGGTAAATAACCTTTTTCAAAAATCATTGCGCACAATACGCTTTCCACGGCATTTGCCGCAGCTAATGGATGGCCAATCATAGATTTTACCGAGCTTATAGGAAGTTTGTAGGCGTAATCGCCAAATACTGCCTTATACGCATTGGTTTCAAATACATCGTTTTGACGGGTAGATGAACCGTGGGTATTAATATAGTCTATATCTTCGTTCTTTATACCGGCGTCTTTTATGGCGTCTTTTATGCAACGTTCCATAGCTTCGCCATCCTCTGGCAAATCCGTCATGTGATAAGCATTACAGCTTGTTCCATACCCAACGATTTCTCCATAAATATGAACACCTCTTTTTTTGGCGTGTTCTAATTCCTCAAGCACTAAAACTCCTGCGCCTTCAGAAATAACGAAACCGTTTCTTTTGTTATCAAATGGCCGGCTTGCTTTGTGCGGCTCATCGTTATTTTTAGCTAAAACATTAACCACGTCAAAAGCGCCGAAAGTAATCGGGCATACCGGGGCCTCTGTACCTCCAGCAATAACCATATCCTGCCTACCTTCCCGGATAAGTTCAAAAGAAAATCCTAAGGAATCCGTGGCAGCGGTGCAACCAGTTGAAACCGTGCAATTAAGCCCTTTTGTATGATAAATGGCGCCTATTTCTGCGCTTGGAGTATTAAACATTGCCGCATCGTAAAGATAAGGCCTGCCCTTACGCGGGTCAATGGGCTTTTTACCCCAATCGGTTACCAATAAAAACTCTTCCTCCATAAAACGCGTTCCGCAAATAGCATTAGCTAAAATTACACCGCAACGTTTTACGTCTATTTTTTTGAAATCTATTTTAGCATCCTCTACTGCCTGCTTTGCCGCGGCAATACCAAATTGCACATACCTATCCATACGCTCGTGATCTTTTATGCCGAAATTTAACGGGTCAAAGCCTAAATCCTGCGAAGCTATTTTTGATACAAATAAACTTACGTCAAAATTCTCTACCCTTTCAACAAAGGATTTACCCGCAATAAGATTATTATAGAATGTATCCTTGTCTTCGCCTGCCGCGCTGATTACTCCGATTCCTGTTATAACAACTCGTTTCATTTCTAAGCTCCTTCGTCGCTTCAACGCGGATTCCCGCGGATTGCACACAGATAGTCGCAGATTTATCTGCGTATATCTGCGTTGGATTTGCGTGTATCTGCGTTTTTTCTACTTACCTTAAAAACAATATTCCCACCATCCGGGCAAGTTACGGTATTGATACCGTCCGGATCATCCATAAAGAAAAATTTTGCTCCGAAGTTAAGCGCGAAAAGCGCCGGGAAAGCGCAATGATAAGCTGCGCCGCAGAACCCTTCAGGACACCTCAAACCTTTAACTTCAAATTTATCACCAAGCTTATATTGATAAGCGCATTTTCCTTTTGCCTGTACTACTTCTAAAACCATATCTTTCGGATTAGGCCCTTTATGATCCGGATCTTTTTCAATCATCTCAATTTTTCCTTCTTTATCAAAAATCTCTGCCTTAAATTCTAATTTTCCTCCGTCCGGACAAGTTACTAAAAGCGAGCGCTGATTATCTCTAAAGGGGAATTTCGCCCCAAAACTTAAAGCGTAAATTACCGGAAATATGGCATGCGCCAGGCCTAAACAAAAATGTTTTGGCGGGTGCGTAAAATCCTCTAAAATAATCTCATCACCAATTTTATAGCCGTGATAGCAAACACCTTCAACTTTCGCTACAGTTAGCTTTAAACGAGGAAATGGCGTATTAACTCTCTCGCTATCCGCCTGAAAGCATCCTTGCGGAATTAAGTTCTTGGTTTTAGCGATAAGTTCTTCCATGGTTAGAAACTTTTTATCTTTCTCTACTTTATGCACAAGCTCTACCAGTTTTTTGTTAAGCGGGGTAGGATAAGAACATTGCTTTCCTAGTTCTATAAATGCCCCATTTAGATAATCAATCTCGGAAGGCCTGTCGCGCTTGATACTTTGTAAAATTGAGCCATAAAGCGGCTCTTTACTTAGATTAACCATGATGCCGGAAAATATTTTAGCTGCTTCTCTTATCGGCATAGAAGCTAGTTTAGTGACTTGTCCGACAGTAAAATCCGGTAAATCAACTAATTTTATTCCCGCTTTTTTTACTGCGCCAAGAGCTTCCTGCCATATACCGATACTTACTTCACATAAGTCTAAATTAGCGAAGCATTCCTGCATGCTTTTACCCACAATTGCGGGTATACAGTTATTGGCGTTAGCAAAAACCTTAAGCCATTTCATACCTAAAATATCTGCACTAATTTCAATGGGAAAAATTTTGCTTAAAATAGTTTTTATCTCTTCGACGCTGCTATCATTCTTAGCGTAAGGCTTGCCTATTACCCATTTCCTATCAAAATTATGCACAATTTTTCCCGGCTCTAAATAGGTTGAACCAAACATTACGATGCTAGAGATAATATTTTCTTTTTTTACATATTTAGCTACAATTTCATCAGCCTTTACGCCGTTTTGCGTAGCTAAAATAAGTGTATCTTCTAAATATTTACGGTTTTGCCCTAAGACTTCTTCTATATCCTGTGTTTTAGTCGCTAAAATTACAAGGTCTACCTTAGCATTAAGCTTCTCAAAAATATCAATTTTAATTTTGAAATTTCCTCTGACACCGGAAATTTGTAGGCCGTTCTTAGCTATGGCAAAAGCGGAGTCTTTATGCCCCACTAAAAAGACATCTTGGCTTTTTTCTTTAAGATATCCGGCAACCAAACCGCCGATTGCCCCTGAACCGATAACTGCTATCGTCATATACATTCCTCTCGCAGATTAGCGCAGATTGGAATTGCAGATAGTCACAGATTGAATATCTGTGCCCATCTGTGGTGTTTATCTGTGCTCATCTGTGTATTTTTCGTAATCAATGCCCAGTTTAGTAAACAATCTCTTCATCATATCTTTGAACGCCGGGGGTATTTCTTTAAAGAAAGCTTCTATCAATTCTTTCTCTTCTACGCTCGCCAGGCATTTAGTTTTCGCAATCTCTTCAGCTGATTCCTTCACCAGCTTTTGCGCAATGGTGCGGTGAAATTGAGGTAAATTGCTAATTACTTTATCAAATATCTCTTTCGCTTTTGGACTCCAATTTATTTCGGACATATTTTTAACTCCTTTTCATACACGAATAGGCACGAATTACACACAAATATTCACGAATTTATTCGTGTCAATTAGTGTGAGCCCGATATTATATCGGGCGAATTCGTGAAAATTCGTGTTAAATCAATTCAAACGCCGCCTTCGTCATCTTCTCTTCCGCGTCAAACAAACGAAAATCCGCAAAACCCATTTCGCCGGTAAGTAGGTTGTCTGAAACTACTAAAACCGCAGCAACTTTTCTTTTATAAACATTTGCGATGGTAACAAAAGGGCTGGTTACCATATCTACGCAAATAGCTCCTTTTTCTATATAAGGGTTTACAATCTCTTTTGTTTCTCTAAACATAGCGTCCGTTGTCCAGCAAGCGCCCTGATAAACTTTTCCTTCCTTTTTAAATATATTTGCCAACTTACCGGTTAATTCTTTATCGACTTGCGAAACAAAACTATCATCAACATAATAACGCGTAGCTCCGTCCCCTCTGATTACCTTATCGACAACAACAAAATCTCCGACAGTCATTTCCTGTTTCATGCCTCCGCAGGAACCCAGGCGAATAAGCGTTTGTATTCCTCCGACACATAAAATTTCTGTAACGAACGCGGAATCCGGAGCATAAAATCCGCCGTTGCCTACTGTAACTTTTTTTCCTTTATGTGTTCCGGTCCAAAAGGTATAGCCTAAAAAGCTAAAATTCTTTACCGGATTTTCTAAATACTGCAGGCATCTTTGCGCCCTTTGCATTTGACCGCTGATAACGCCAATTTCTCCGAAATCTCCCGGCCTAAATTGTAATGACTCAAGTAATCCCTTAGCGTGTAAGTGAACGTCTCTTTGCATCATTGTTTGACTCCTTGTAATATAGAAGCGGATATACGCGCCTACCTGTCGGTAGGCAGGGATATTTACGCGGAATCGGCGTTTATCCGTCCCGCCCTGCGCCTTAAAATCTCGGCGGGATCCCGCTAAGGGCGGGACGTTTTCCGCCACCGATATTTTATTATATGTGGGGGGATCCGCCTCTGGCGGAAGATCCGCGCTCATCCGCTTCTAATTTTGTTTTATCAATCTTTCCCACTCTATTTTTCGGTAAGTCCTGTAAAAATTCAAAATAATGCGGAATTTTAAAATGTGCTAAGTGTAGTTTTAAGTAATCTTTTAGCTCCTGCGGGTCTATGGTTCTATTTTCCCGCGGCACAATGAATGCCTTAGGGACTTCACCCCTTAATTTATCCGGCACGCCGATTACTGCCACTTCCTTTACTTTTGGATAGGACTGAATCTTTTCTTCCACTTCGTAAGAAAAAACTATTTCGCCGGCTACTTTTATCATGTCTTTTTTTCTTCCTACCAGGTAAATAAGGCCGTCTTTACAATACGCTAAATCGCCCGTCTTAAAATAACCGTCGGAAGAAAAAGCCTCTTGGGTTAACATTGGCTCTTTATAATAACACACCAACACCCCTTCACCTTTAACCCAAAGCTCTCCGGTTTCGCCATAAAGCAGCTTGTTGCCTTCCTCATTAACAACCTTTGCTTCCATTTTAAAACCAAAGCTACCGATGCTACTTAGCTTTCTGTCGTCAGGCGGCGAATAAGTATTGGGGGCAGAAGTTTCAGTCATGCCCCAGCCGTTTAATATAATAGCCTTGGGGCACGCCTCATGAAATTTCTTTAATAATTCCGGTGAAGAAGGCGCGCCGAATACAACCGCATACCTTAAAGCTGAAAGGTTAAAGCGCAAATCTTTTAAAGAAAGAATTGCTAAATACATTGCAGGAACAATACAAAATATAGTGACCTTATGTTTTTCTAAATTTTTTAAAAATTCTAAGGGATGAAATCTTTCCATGAGCACCATAGTCGAACCAAAACGAGCCATCAAAAGTATATAATCAAGCCCTCCGATGTGTGAAAAAGGAACGCCGCCGGTGAGAAATATATCGTTTTGGGAAACTTTTAGAAAATGATTTATGGTATCAACAGGATTATCTAGGTGTTTATAGGTTAACATTACCCCTTTAGGATGGCCGGTTGAGCCGGACGTGTAGAATATGGAAGAAAAATCGTTGTCTTTTATCTCTGCCACAGGTTCTTTATCTTGGCCTTTCGCCAAAACATCATCCCAAAAAGAAAATCCGGATATCTTTTCTTTACAAACAATTATATCTTTTAATGTGGGGCACTGGTTCTTGACGTTTATTAAATTAATATCTTTTTTTGGCTGGGTAATTAATATTTTGCTTTCGCTGTGGTTTATAAGGTTAATTATCTCTTCTTCTGTGAGCATAAAGTCAAAAGGCACTAGGGTTGCCCCTATGCTAAGTATACCTAGATAGCTATACACTGCTTCGGGAATGTTTGAAAGAAATAGGGCGATTTTATCCGGCTTTCGTATGCGTAAATTATAAAAATAGTTGGCTAACCTAAAAGACGGCTCTTTTAATTGCGAAAAGGTAATTACCTTATCCTCAAAAATAATCGCTGGCTTTTCTGGATATAAAGAAGCCTGTTTTGTTAATAATTCTTTAATATTCATATATTACCTCCCCTTTTTAATGAGCAGATAACTTACGCGAGAATACCTTCGAGCGTAAATCATAGTCCCGCAAAAGGCGGGATGTCTGCGATTTTATAGTAAAATTTAAATAGTAAAATTTTACTATTTTTCTATTTTTAGTCAAGCTAATTTTAAAAAAGCTTTTTAAGCAGAGTTAGGAAAGTATTTTAAGTGAGATAGCTTTATAGCTATGTTTACATGAAGAATGGGGATATTTAAAGTTTTTTGGCAAGTGTTTATCTAAAAATAACTTTCGCAGGAACAACCAAAAAAGATATTATGCCTGCCGTCGTCATATATTTTCTCACATTATTTTTTTACTTACAGCAAACCGCATAAACAGTCAAACCCTTCTCAGCACTAAGATCAGCACTAATCTCCCAACCAACAGGTTTATCATCAGTACCGCAACTTCCGTCTGCTACTAATTTCTTTGTCGCCGAGTCATATTTATAACCGCTACCTGAAATACAATAAGGTCTGTCTACCGGTGGAGCTTCTTGCTCATCCCACCAGTAAACCCCACCACCGATTGCAGTTTCATCTGTTCCACAAAGCGCCTGTTTTCGCTCTTTTGCTTTTACCTTCGCATATGGCATCGCAACGACACGACAAGAAGCTCCGCCTACAGCCACCCAATTTGAAGTATCATTACAAACCTGCAATTGCCCACTATTATAGTGCACAGTCCCGGGGATACACGGTGTTGCAGTGTCTTGACCTATTCTAACCCCTCCATTCACATCAAGCCTTGCCCGTGGATCGTTAGTTCCCATACCTACATTGCCATTATCAGCAACGTAAAGAGAGTCATTAGGTGCTCCTTGCTCTATGGTCATAGGAGTTGTTGTGTTGACCGGTGTAGCTGTATCAGTTGAATTAAACTGTAAATTTCCTGCGGGAGGTGTACCTGGAGTGCCACCCCTAGAGTTTATATCCCAAGAACCTGTTGATGCGCCATTGGCTGGGTTTTCTCCTTCAATAATTAAATTCGCATTACCGTTTGTGTTGTCGGTTGAACGGATATGCAGTTCTCCTTGAGGATTAGTTGTACCAATACCCACATTGCCACTAATCCAAACTTCTCCTGGATCAGTAGCTGGGTCTGGAGCATCATTACCTCCTATCGCACCATCGGTGTTATTATCTCCTACACCGAGAGTTTGCGTTACCAGCTGACGGTACACCCCAAAAGGCGCAGGATAGTAGGTGGTAATGGTGATGGTTTCTTGGTTTTGCTGTTGGGAAAAAGCAGGAAGAATAAGAGAACAAGTTAAAAAAAGTAAGGAAAGTTTTAGAAACAATTTATATCTCATAAATTACCCCTCCTTTCGGATTTTCGTTTCTACTTAAATAATATCACCTTATCCTGTTATGTAAAGAAATATCTCGGTAAGGAAAATTTTACGGAATCTCTGACTCTAACTTCTTTATGATGCTCTCCGTTTCTTTTAATATAGATACCGGCAAAAGCTTTGATACCTCTATCTCTCTTTTCATAGACCTTACGGTACTTAAGAATCTTTTTACAGTCATAAGCCGTATTTTCTGCTTTTCCTCTTCGGGGTCGATTTCTTTACGTTGCCGTATAAGGGTTGTTAAATCACGCCTTAGCTGCTGCGTGTCTTTACCTTTCTCAAAAATATCTTTTTTAATACTGTCGTAATCTTGGTTATCAAGCGTCTTATTGTTCTTTGCTTTACGTAGTAAATCAATAGACTCGTAGCTAGGAACCGTAGCTGCACTGGCGGATTCGCTATATTCTTGGGATAGATAATGCGGTTCATCTTTTTCTAAAAAATAATAGGAGCGCATAAGCTTCATTGCCGTGAGTTTCTTTATGCCTATTTCTTTGGCAGTATAACCCTCAATAGTATTATAACCCCAATCCTTATAAAGCTTATCTTTCCAAACAGCGTACAGAGCCCTGCCCAAAGCAACCCATGATGTTTTAAAACTCTTAGCGCTCTCTAAAACATGGTGGCGAAACGAATCTCCTTCAACTTTTTCCATTTTTTGCTCAATATTTCTAATAGCTTTTGTCTTAAAATCCATAGTGCTTACATTCAAGTTTCTAACGCAACACTCTTGGTGAATATCTCTCTAGGCGTATAAAA
>JAUYCY010000025.1 GCA_030692055.1 Candidatus Omnitrophota bacterium
CTCCGCGGCAAGCCGCGGAGTATGTTCTATACTAATATTATCACTGGTTCATTCATTGCCTTGGAATGAGGTCAACTACGTTTACGATTTCGGCTTCATCCCCGTGGCAAGCCACGGGGTATTCGCCGAGAGAGAATAAAAGCGATTTACTGGTTTCTATGAAATTATCTGATGCTCCCTAAAACTTTTATAACAATTTCTGTTGCGGCCGCCCCCCTCCTCTCTAAATTTAGATCCTTTCTGTAATTTCAAAAAGAAGCAATGCTTCTTTTTGAAATTAGGCAAAATAAATAGCGGCCGCAAGATAAATAATTACATTTTATACATACAAAAGAAGGTTACACGATAAAGGCGCGTTTATTTTCCAGATAAAGGCAGGCGTTGTTAAATACTTTCTTTATTTGAGGCGATATGTTCTTTAATAAAAGGTTGCAGGAATGTTTTGTAATAGCCAAATTGCCTGATTTTTCCTCTAATTGCACCGCACCCATCTCTTCTTTAAAAACAGAAAATAAAATATGAGCTATTTTAGCAAAATCATCCTCTTTCTCAAAGGATATTGTGTCCGGAATAAAGTTAGCTAAATCATTTTTCTCTTGTTTACTAAAAAAGAAACTTTCTATAACTTTCATATCCTCTAAAAGCGTTTTCTCCATATAGGGCCAAAGCAGGAGATATTTTTGTATAAATTGGTCTAAACTTGAACGCCTGTCGCTGAGTATTCCCCACGAAGGTAGAACTTTATCTTTGGTTTTTATAAGAATATTGTTTAGTATAAGCCCTTTACTACCTTCGAGCTGTGAAAAGCGGGTTAAAACAGTTGTATAGAAAACCTCGAGATTATTTAACTTTCTAAATCGCTTTTCTTTCTCCAAAAAAGATAGCCCCCTGGAAAGAATTTTGGGATAATAGCCGACAAAAAAGGAAGACTTTACTGAGCCGTAATCTCGGCTTTCTAAAACTTTAGCGGCTGCGCCTAAAAGCTCTATTTTTTTGATACCGCTAGACACACCAAAGATAAAATTTAAGACTAGCGGGGATAGATAATCAAAGCTCTTTGTATAATTGACTAGAATTAATTTATCCTTATACATACTAGATAATCTTAAGCCAACATGATAAAGGGTAGAGAAGAATTCTTTTACTTTACACGGCCCATCCCAAAAAGTTGTCATTTTTGCATCACAATAGCCAAGCTGATTATCAGCAAAGTAGAACTTTACGGTGGAGACCATTCGCGCATTTTCTTTTGCTTTCTCTAAAGAAACAACGGGCTTATAATTTGATACTCTGCTAAGAAAATAATTGATTTTGTGCGCGGGGTAAAAATAACAATCCGCTAATCGTAAAAATCCCTGCTTTTTAGCGTTCTCTCTGACGCTGCCGCCCACATAAGAAGAAAAACTAACAAGTAATAACAGTCTCTTCAGCCAGCGGGCGTCGAGGTGTGAAAAATAAGGCTTTAACTCCTCTGTGAGGACGTCAAATAAGCCTAAACGAGAATCAATGGCTTTCAGCAGGAATAAACCGCAATTCTTAATTTCTTTGCGTTTATAGACAAGGCAATATTCCTTTGGGCCTTTTTTTTGTACAATTCCTTTACTTTTGATGATGCTGGCGACTGCACTTTTAGAAATATCTATCTGGCTCTTTTCGCGAAGAACTTTTGCAATGGCCCTTACTCCTAAATAGGGGTTTTTCTTTACCTCTTTTAAAACTAAGCGTTTTAGTTGATAGTTAATTTTTACACGCATCTGACATCTAATTTCAAAAAAAAGCAATGCTTCTTTTTGAAATTACGATACCTCTTGGGTTGATTTGGAAATAATATTATAAACTGTGCGCTCTGAGACTTTAAATTTTGTTGCAATTTCATCTAAACTATAACCTCTACTTAAAAGTTGTTGTACTAAATAATGCCTCGCCTTCACATCTTGTGGTTTTTTTAAACGTTTTGCCCGTGAAAGCTCTTTAATCCTATCATCTAGCGAGACATCATCAATGGCTTCGCTTTTGACGATAGGCTTATTGATCCCCATAAAAAACGGAATAAGGCTTTTTCTTAATGCTTTCAAAATACTGCGATTTTCAAAAACGCTTGGCAGCTCAATTTCTAATGATTTTGATAATAGATTTTTATATATCTTTCTTGAGTTCGCTATATCGCTATCTAAAAGTTCTAAAATAAACTTATATTTTATAAATGTTTGGGGACTTCGATGCTCGGTATAAAGCGAGCAGCTAGACCAAGGATATAAAGAGGGATAAGAGGCAAGCTTCGCCTTAACGGGATTAGAGTGGATATACAAAGAAGAAGTTATGAAATAACTATCATCAAGACATATCCCTGCGCGAAAAGCTCCGTAAAAGACGTGGCCTTTTCTTTTATATTTAGTATTAAAAAACCAAGCATATCTTTCACAAATATTCTTTATAGCGATAGAAGCATTGTCTTTAAGAAACTTGACTAAAAGATGAAAATGATTAGGCATTAGCGCAAAACAAAAAACTTCTAGGTCATATTTAGCGGAAGCTTCTTTTAAAAGTTTCAGAAAATAAAGGTGGTCACTGTCTTCTAGAAAAAGCAGCTCTTTGCCGGGGGCGCGTTGAATTATATGCGCTATAGTAGAAGCAGGAATTATCTTCTGTCTTACTAAAAAAATACCGCTTTTCCCTTCAAAATTCTGCATCTTTAGAAAATCCTCAAGAAAATTTTATCCTAATTTCAAAAAAAAGCAATGCTTCTTTTTGAAATTACAGGAATTTTGGGTATGATTTTTAAGAAAAATCAGGCGAGATTGGGGTTGTCGGTATCGTCATATTCGCTAAATATCTTTTCGTCAAGCAGGTTGAGCCTTTGAAATTCTGCAAAGAAACGCGGATACATACGCATTACTGTTTTGAACTTGCCTTTGATTTTTCCGTCAGGGGTTCTGCCTTCGCGCCTGAAAATAAATAAGTCCTGTAATGCCACATCTCCTCTTTCAACGCCTCTTGCCTCTGAAATCTGGGTAATACGGCGCACGCCATCGGGGAATCTTTCCTGCTGCACTATCACGTTTAAGGTATTACCGATCATTCTGCGTATCTCATCTATGGGTAATTGGATTCCTGAAGAAAGAATAAGCGTTTCCATACGGCTGGTAACTTCTTGCGGGGAGTTGGCATGGATAACCCCTAAAGTTCCGCGGTGGCCAGTAGACATTGCCTGAATCATGTCTAAGGCTTCGGGGCCTCTAACCTCACCTACGATGATTCTATCAGGCCTCATACGCAAAGCATTTCTGATTAAATCACGTAGCGTCACCTCTCCCTTGCCGTCCTGATCAGGAGACCGTGTTTCCATAGGTACCAAGTTTTCCTGATGCAGCACCAATTCCGCGGTATCCTCAATGGTAACCACCCTTTCCTGCTCCGGAATATGATAGGAAAGCATTTCCATGGTCGTGGTTTTTCCCGAACCGGTTGCGCCGGAAAAAAGAATATTGATTCTTCCATGGATACAGGCAATCAAAAAATCCGCCATCTTACGCGTCAATGTCCCCTCTGCCATAAGGTCTTCAATGCTATGCAGATTACGGTTAAACTTTCTAATGGTAATAGCAGTTCCGCGGCGTGCGAGGGGATAAGTAATTAGATTCATACGTGAACCGTCTTCCAAGCAAATATCTCCATAAGGATTGTAGTAAGAAATAGGTTTACCCATTTTATTAAAGAATTCTTCTATGATGTCCTTAATGTCCTCTTCGCTAAATACCATATCAATTTTATGCTTGTGCCCACCGATTTCTAAAAACGTATCCTTAGACCCGTTAATCATAATTTCAGTAATTGCGGGGTCCCTGAGTAACTGTCTTATTTTATCTGCACCTTGTGGCATATTTTCCTTAAGAAAGATTACACTGATTATAATATAGATTACACCGATTACCTAATCTGTGTAATCTTCTCCTAAATCTGTGTAATCAATGAACTAGTCCTTGGGTACGAATATCTCCCTGGATAAATCTATACCTCTGGCGCGGATTTCGTCATAGAAAGAAGGAATATAACCCAGCGGCGTAAAATAACCAAGGACGTTTCCATCTTTATCCACGCCTGTTTGGCGGTAGCTAAATATGTCCTGCAGATTTATATGCATATCATCAAGCATACCCACCATCTCAGTAATAGCAATAACTTTACGTGAACCATCGGAAAGACGGGCAGTTTGCACTATAATGTGAATTGCGGACGAAACCTGCTCTCTGATTGCGCGAATGGGCAGCTCCACTCCGCTCATTAAAATCATACTATCAAGCCTAATCAAAACATCATGCGTGGAGTTAGCGTGGATAGTAGACATACTGCCATCGTGGCCGGTATTCATTGCCTGAAGCATGTCTAAAACTTCTCTGCCTCTAACTTCACCTACAATAATTCTGTCCGGCCTCATACGCAAAGTGTTTCTAAATAAATCACGGATAGTAATTTCTCCCCTGCCTTCTATATTGGGCGGACGCGACTCCAGCCTTACCCAATGCATCTGAGAAAGCTTAAGCTCTGCTGAATCCTCTATGGAGATTATCCTTTCGCTCTCAGGGATAAAACCAGACAAAATATTTAAAAATGTGGTTTTTCCTGAACCGGTTCCGCCTGAAACAAGCGTATTTTTTCTTGACCGCACCGCTGCTTCCAGAAAAATTGCCATATCCGGAGTCAAGCTACCAAAACGGTTTATCAGATCATTCATATTCCAGCGTTGGCGAGCAAATTTTCTTATGGTAAGAGTCGGGCCGGTTAAGGAAAGAGGCGGAATTATTGCGTTAACGCGCGAACCGTCCGGAAGGCGCGCATCTACATAGGGCACGGATTCGTCTATGCGCCTACCCAACGGAGCAAGAATTCTTTCAATAACAACCCTTACCTGGTCGTTAGTGGTAAATTTTTTGCTGGTAAATTCTATTTTACCGAAACGCTCTGTATAAATCTGATCTTTATTGTTTACCATTATTTCTGTAACTGTCGGGTCTTTCAACAAATCTTCTAACGGGCCTAAACCTAAGGCTTCCTCTAATATTTCTTTGGTAATTTTTTTCCTCACTTCGGTAGAGGAAATAAAACCACCTGCCTCCTTAGTAATAACGTTAGAAACTACTCTTTCCGCCTTTAACTTTAATTCATTCATTTTTTCAGGGCTTGCCGCGTATGTTTCTACGTTTAATCTCTTTAGGTCTAACTCTTCAATAAGCTTTTCGTGGACTTTCTTTTTGAATTTTATTATCTGATCCTCTTCTTCAACAAGAGTTACTTTTTCTACCTTTTCAACAACGCCTACTTTTTGCCAAAAGACTTCTTCTCCGCCTTCAAATTTATCCTTTGATATTCTGACATCGCTTAAAACTTTATGCTCTATATATATATCTTTTCTTTCCACGACATCCTTGGCTAGCTTTTGTATGGAAGCAGTGAAACGGCTTAAGGGGCTATCGATGATCAAAGGAACACCTCTATTTACCGCTAAAGCTACGGCTCTGCCCTCGGAAGGAACCTGAGCGATAATTTCTGAAGGCAACAGCGCTTTTATTTCCTGCCAGGTTATAGAACCTTTGCTTTCGGCGCGGTTAAGCACTATTTTGGTCATCGTAAGCGGAAAACCCAAACTCTGCAAAGTATCTAGAAGCCACTGGGTCTGATACACCGATAGTATGTCTGGCGTAAGTATTAAACAAATAAGGTTAGAGCACTCAAGAGCAGCGATTAAATTATCAGTTAAGCTGCTACCGGCGTCTAAAATTATATAATCAAAATCATTCCAGACTATAGAAAGGAAATCTTTTATAACCTGAGGGGTAAACGCTATCCTCTGTGACATCTTAAAAATGGAAGGCAAAAACTGTAAGTTTTCACGATATACGGCAGTGTAATTCTCTATCTTTCTTTTCTTTTCTTTAAAATCCGGTAAATAATCTATGAGCGTGTGGAGACAATATTTAGGGTCTACTCCCATAAGCTTTGCGGTCGCCTGAGGAGCTCCCAAATCAAAATCTATAAGAAATACTTTTTTATTTTGCAGGGAGAGTTGAACCGCTAAATTTAAAGAAAGGAGGGTTTTACCGACGCCGCCTTTGGTGCTAAAAAAAGAAATTACTTTTGCTTCCATATTGTCCTACTAACTAATAAATCCGAAGCACGAATTTCGAAATCCGAAACAAATCCTAATTTTAAAATTTTCCAATGCTCAAACATTTTTCTTGATTGGTTTATTCTCTCTCGGCGAATACCCCGTGGCTTGCCACGGGGATGAAGCCGAAATCGTAAACGTAGTTGACCTCATTCCAAGGCAATGAATGAACCAGTGATAATATTAGTATAGAACATACTCCGCGGCTTGCCGCGGAG
>JAUYCY010000028.1 GCA_030692055.1 Candidatus Omnitrophota bacterium
CTCCGCGGCAAGCCGCGGAGTATGTTCTATACTAATATTATCACTGGTTCATTCATTGCCTTGGAATGAGGTCAACTACGTTTACGATTTCGGCTTCATCCCCGTGGCAAGCCACGGGGTATTCGCCGAGAGAGAATAAAAATTTGATTTGACCCAGCCTGTTACAGGTGGGGAAATCCAGCATTATTATATCATTTTAAATATTGGACACAAAGGAAATTTTCAATCATTTTAGGAAAATATTTGATTTTTATATGGAACACCCCACGGGCATGCCCGTGGTACCTAAATATATCCGCCGGAGGCGGATTATCCGCCTTCGGGCATGCCTATATAGTGACATCCGCCGAAGCAGAAATATCGCATTCATCCCCGCCTGCGCCGAGGCTTCGGCGGGCAGGCACGGACAAGGCCGTGGCATCTCGCGAAGGCGGATAAAAATATGCGCCTGGATATAAAGTCCGTATGTTTTGAATTGGGGCAGCTTTTCTCTGAAATTAATTCTTTCTTATAGGGATTTAACCAGCGTTGGGTTCATCGCCAAGCTGACTGCTACTCTTTAATTGTTTATACGTTCGCAGCGCGAAACCTGAGCCTTTCCCGCCTCCGCCAGAGGATGGATGCGCTTCAGGCGCAAAAGGTGAGTCTGCCTAAGACATGATAAGGCGGGAATTAATGGTGCGCCACTTGTGGTATGAGCCACACTGAAACCTCGGGCTTGTATCCCACAAGCGGCCACAGGAAGTACTGCGGGGAGCGAATGTACGAAATCAAAGGATTAGCCCAACAGGGCATCCTGTTGGATAGCCCGAGCCTGCCTCTGCCGCCTGCCTGTCGCCTGCCTGTCGGCAGACAGGGCAGGCAGGGAGTTATAGAGGGCTTCATTTTTTATCCGCCAAAAGATCCGTTCCGTTAAAATTTTGTTTTTCTAAATCTATTTCACAATACCCTATCAGCTTAAGAATAGTGGGGGTTATATCATAAATTGAGGGGTTTTCTTTTTTTATCTGCCTATTTAAAAAAATCACTCCCGGTATAAGGCTGGGATCCAGAAGATGATCACCCGACCATTTTTTAAGGTTATCTTCAATGAGCTCTTTAGGAATAGCGCCTAATGCTGTCTGCCAAGAAGCACGGTAGCCTTTATTAAATCCTATATAAAAATCTGGTGTATCTTGCGCATGCTCTCCCCAAAAAATCTCTTCTCTCTTATACACCTTATTAATAACTGCTTCGTTGTATTTTTCATCGCGCCACACGCTCATCTTTCCAATTATTTCATTTTTTAAATTCTCTGTTTCCACACCTGGTTTAATTATACCCTCCTTTTCCCTTCCCAACTGGTTGATGTAAATGGCGCCGAAACCTATGGCGTAAGCTTTGGTTTTTGACCAATCAATATCCACAAGCAATTCCCTGCCAGTTTCCGCAGTTAGGTTTTTTAGCTCAAGGTATCCATTTTTTCTAAGCCAAGTGTTGATATTGACTGCTCTACGAAATGTACTAATACCGTGGTCTGATAATACAATCAAGGTATCGTTTTGACCTATGCTTGTTATTATTCCACCTAACACGTTGTCCATCTTCTTATACCAAGTTTCAATCATATCTTTATATTCCTGTGGCGCGTCTTTTTCATATAGCGGGTGCCGCGCATCAACGTAGCGCCAAAACATATGCTGTATAATGTCCAGCGATTCGAAATAACAATAAAGAACGCCTTTTTGAAATCTTTCAAGTTCAAAGTCAAGCATTGCTTTCCTTTCCTTGAAAACCATCTCTACCTGTTCTAAGAAAGGTTTCTCACTAAGCCGTTGTTCGTTAACTGCCCAGGTATCCATAGGCATACCTTGCGTATAATAAAGGCCGATGTTATTGGCTAATTCTTTGCTATAATTTGGAGGGTAAGAAATTGAAAAGAAAGGGCTTCTTGGGTCAAAATTTATCGGGCTGATATAAAGTTTAAATTCCGGCCCTATCTCCACAAGATAAAACCTAAATATACCCTTTGCTTTTCTAAAAATACCTAAATTAAAAGTCACCTCTTGCCAATCACTCCATTTACCTTTTTCAATTTCAGTTCTTTTATTCTGGTATTCTATAGCTACCTTATTGTTTTCTTTATTTAAGGTCGCCTTAAAAGGCACCGTTACGTTTTCTACCTCACCACCCAAAGTAGAAACTTTTGGGCCGATTAAATTCATAATCATTAACGGAGACCTTCTGACCTGAAAAACTGTACCGCCTATATCTTTATCTTTCGGCAAATCTTCTGTAGTGTAGAAAGTAAAGGTGCCCTCTGTCCCCAATATATCCGGCACCCCCATTCCGGAAAGCATTCTGCCGTATATTTTATCCGGTGGAAAAGTAATAGGGTGGGCTATCACTACTGTGGGAACTTTTTTATCAGAAGCATACTGCCAAAAACATTTGCTTTTTATTACCCGTTGAGGCTTGCCGTTTTTTATATTTGAAAGTGAAAGGCTTAATTCATAGGTTTTAGGATCCCTTACAATAAAATCAAAAACGCCGTTTTTGCCGGGATTTTGGCCAGTTGCAAACCCTGACCAAGCTACCGGAGACTGTGACGGGTTGGTGGTTAAAAGATGCTTGTAAGAACCTTGTTCTTTTAGTCGAGAAAAATTTGGTAATTTGCCATCTTTCATCATGGGTTCGATAATTTCAGGGCTTAATGCATCAAGGCCTAAAATAATTATTTTATTGTCAAATTTTGCCTCTGGCTTATACATAATAACTCCTATTATAACTGAACCTGTCAATATTATAAGTAAAATAATTGCCGTGGGTCCTTTGTGTTTTTTTATAAACTTTAATATTCTTTTAAAAAAAACGAGAAAAAACCCAAAAAAACCAAATAAAAACGCAATTATCCAGCCTCCTGCGCTAAGAATTGTAAAACCAGTTCCGGGGTCAATATAGCCTAAAAACATATATCTTCCTTATCTAACCTGGAGTAGCTTTTTTAATATCGGGTATTCTTGGGGGGTAGTTATCCTCATAAAACGATAAATACCCGCTCTTTTTTTGTTCTCTTTGTCTACCTCGGGATTATAAAATTCCCAAACTATTTCACCGCTCTTTGTAACTTCAAGGGCGCGGCCTCTATTGGATTCGCATATAAGGGTATTGCCATTTGGCAAACGCTGGCAAGATCCTTCATATGCTGAAAAAAAATCTTGGGGGTTTTTAGTTTTATATTCCCAAACTATCTGCCTTGTAAGAGGGTTTACTTCTATTATGCGGGAATAGCCGCGTCTAGTTCCGTTATCAAAAACTAAAATGTTGTTATTTTCTAATAAAGCGGGTTGGTGTTGCATTTCGATAATTCCCGGCCCCCATTGCCATAGGATTTTTTCTTTCTCTATATCTATAATAGCAATTAAATCCATATTTCGAAGAGACAATAAGAGGTTTCCGTTTTTACATAATCCTTTGATATCTCTATCGATTATTTGAATAGTGTTATCATGGAAAACGTCAAATTTAATCTTATTTAATATCTCTATGCGTTCGTCTATAGTTTTAGATAAAATAGACAAGTCAACGAATGTTTTGGGACTAAGTATATGTGTAAACATATATAAATATCCTTGAATAACATTTTGAAGCGAAATATTTGTCTTAAAAATATCGTAAAGATAAATTTCTCTTTTTACCTTTCCCGCCGGTGAAAAAATTATAATATAATCATTAACTATAGGCAGAGGCAAGCCATATTTAAAAATAAATTTATCATTACGTGAGAGGATATAAATATCTCCTTCTTCTGAAATAGCAATATCATGGTGTGCAATCATTCGTTTCTGCCATTTTATATTGGAATCCCAATCTAATTTAAAAAAAATCCTGTCTTTGAGTGGGATAACAAACAAGTCTCCTTTTTTATCTAATTGTATAACATACCAATTATCATTTTTATCAATTTTTGCCGACCAAGTATGCAAAATATTGCCGCGCATGTCCATAAGATATGCTTCTGATAAATTATTGGTCGCATATATATTTATGCCATTGTAGGCTTTGGCGGGGTCGTACTTAGTGACACTGGAATAATTTATAGTCTTTTCCGCTGGGGTCCAGACTGCGTAGGGCAGAGATTTTAATGCGTCTATTTCGGATACATTAATTTGTCCGAATATTTTTGTAGCATAAGTCAGCCATAAAAATATAAAAAAGGAAAATGTCGCTACCCCTAAGCTTACATACAAAATACGGTTTATTTTTTTAAGAAGCACCCATCCTAAAAATAGAGTAAATATAAAAAATGCAATATCTCCGACTATGCTTATCGGAGAATATTTTTTAGGGAAGAAATAGATATTAAGTATCAGCCCTCCATAAATAAAAAAAATGAATAAAAAAATTATTACCCTAAATGTTTTTGTATATTTTTCAGAAAATATAAATGTGAGCATTCGTATCAATAGTCTGAATATCGTAGCTACTAACCAAAAGGTCAAGACGGCAAAAGATAGTTCAAATAAATAAATATTACCCAGAATGGCGGCAGCATAAAAAAAGCTAATTACTATAAACAGTTCTTTAAGTATACGTTTCATATATGTCTTTGGTTGTTATCGGTTTTTTCAGTGAATTGATAAGTGCCGGCATAGAAAGATATGTTTATTCTCTCTCGGCGAATACCCCGTGGCTTGCCACGGGGATGAAGCCGAAATCGTAAACGTAGTTGACCTCATTCCAAGGCAATGAATGAACCAGTGATAATATTAGTATAGAACATACTCCGCGGCTTGCCGCGGAG
>JAUYCY010000084.1 GCA_030692055.1 Candidatus Omnitrophota bacterium
GATTATGCTGTCTAAAGTAAGTTAAAAAGCTTAAACTAGGCAGAAAAAGATAAGAGAAACAGGCAAAACGCATAAAGTAAAGTGCGAAACAGATAAAACTAAACTACTCTTAATTTTTTAGGTAGTTTTGCAACAGCGCCAAAATTTAAATTTAGTTTTGGCTACAGATAAATACTCCAAAAATTTAGTAAAGTCGTATTCGCTGATAAAGATTTTCTTTCTATCGTCACCGCGGCTGGTTATATGATAAAAACAATCTTCGCTTTGCAGTCGATACGGCCTGGCCATGGTTTTATTATGCCTAACCAGACACGTTTTGTCAATTAGTGTTTAGTGTCAAGGTCTGACCCTGATATTTCTCTGATATTTCTTTCGTAATTTCTTGCTTTATCTTCAGTTGTCATTCAAACTTTGCTCCTTAATAGTCCCCCTTTGAATGTAAGATAGAAATCTTATCTCTTATTATTATGCAATGCGGAGATAAATATGTTAAACAGTCTCTCTCCTAGAGTTTTAATTTGAGTGTATGTCTTAATTTCTTTTATTAATCCACTGATTATTTTTGGTCTTAAGTAAAACTCAAGTATTGCTTTTCTGTGTAATTTCTTTAGATTTTTCACTGGGATATCAGATAATCCTTCTACTACTCGATAGTAGAAAAAATTATCCCAATCGAACTTTACTTCTTTTCTCTTATAAATGTCCCAAAGATCAGATCCTGGTAAAGGCATTAAAAACATAAAACTTGCTTTGTCGAGTTTTAGGGTTTTTGCAAAATCTATGGTTTCTAGTATTTCCTTTTCGCTTTCTCCCGGATACCCAATTAAAAAGAAACCAGTTAGATTAATTTTCGTTATTTTTTTTATCAGGTCAATTTTATTTTTTATCGACTCTCTAGATAAGTTTTTCTTCATGAGTGCCAATATCCTATCGCTTCCTGACTCGACGCCGATAGCCATAGAATAAAATCCTGCTTTCTCTATCAAGCTCAACACTTCTTCATCTAAGGTATCCAATCTCACGCCATTAGGTAAAGCGAATACAACATCTAATCCAAGTTTAATTATTTCATTGCAGAAATTAACAACATAGTCTTTTTTTAAAGTAAAATTATCATCCTCTATATGAATTTCTTTAACACCATATTTATTGTGCAAGGACATAATTTCAGTAATAACGTTATTTACGCTTCTATACCTAATAGTTTTGCCTGTAATTGATTTTCCCGCGCAGAACGTACATTGAAAAGGACATCCTCTAGATATTATTATAGGTGCGACTGGTTTTTTTTTACAGAAAGTTCCGTGCGGAGTGGTAGGGTAACTACTTATAGACAAAAGATGCCATGCGGGAAATTTAATCCTATCTAAATCTTTGAAAGACTCTCTGGGATTTACTATAATTTTCTCACCGAGTCTCCAAACAAGATTTGGAATTGTCTTTAATAATTCATAATTGGCATAATCTTCTTTTTTCAGGCTCATAAACTTTTCTATGCCAATTTCCGCTTCGCCAACAAATCCAAAATCTATATCTTTTAATAAATGCATCGTGCCCTGTGGGTCACCGCTAACATGGGCTCCTCCACAAATTACAATAGTATTTGGTGAATATTTTTTGATGATACAAACGTGCTTCCTTGCTGACACAACCTCATGCGTGAACATTTGAATACCTACTAAGTCATACTTTTCTTTCTGAATTAATACGGTAAAATCTTCCCATTTAAACTTTTCTTTGCCGGAATCTAGAATACATACGCTATGTCCGCTATCCTCCATTACTGCAGCTAGGTAACCTAGCCCCAAATTAGGTTGAATTACATAGTAAACATCGTTGATCGGTTTCATTAGTAATACTTTCATAATATGGTGCCCTTTATTTAATCTCTATCATATTTGTGTCGGTTAAAAAATTTCTAGCTCTATAATTCACAATCGCTTAACTTCTTCAATATACCAAGAATTATCTCGCCGGCAAACACTATTGGTCAATCAAATTTGCATAAAAGAAACCGGTAAAAAGTATTGTACAAGAATATATTAAAAGTGTCATTTGAGTCTATTTTACTTTTAAAATATCCGCTTGCAATAAAGTTTTCACTACTTCAAAGCTAATAGAAATTGTAGAGATAATAAAAATAATGCGGAAAATAAAAATAGTGAAACTGCTTTTTTGAGAAGCAATTTCGCCCTTGTTTTGAAAAGCCTTGAATTTATTGAAAGAGTCTGAAATAAAAACGGGGACGAAGGGATTTGTATGCACTCTCCGACGCCAGTCGGAGCGCCGCAAAGCGGCTTTAGTGCATCCAAATAATGTATTAGGCTGACGCGTTATGATGAGCTTACTTTAATATGCATGGCAGCGATGACAAATGAACAGATTAGGCTCTGGCTCGGACGGAGCCTCGCCAAAGCCCTTGTTTCTTCTTCTGGATGTTGCGTAAAACCATTTCCCTTTCGGGTTAGATGGTTTTACGCATAGGGTAGAAACAACGGGGACGAAGGGATTTGAACCCTCGGTCACCTGCGTGACAGGCAGGGGTCTTGAACCAGGCTAGACGACGTCCCCGATTTCCAGATGACAGAATACAGAAGACAGCTGTCAGAGAGAAATTTTACAGTAAGCTTTTTTATTGTCAATCTTTTCTTCTCTGTTCTCTGTTATCTGTTTTCTGATAATAAATGGGCGCAAGTGGATTTGTATCGAATCTTCGACGAAGTCGAAGCTCATCCGAAGGATGATTATTCGATCCAAATACTGGCCTACGATTTACTGTTCACATCAGAAACGCCTTAAGCTGTTTCATCAAAGAAAACCATGGGCGCAAGTGGATTTGAACCACTGACCTCTTGCATGTCAAGCAAACGCTCTAACCAACTGAGCTATGCGCCCGAAATCGCATAGCGCACGGAACAGCGCAAAGCGTAAAAAATAAAAGAACAAATCATTTTGTTTAATTTACGCTATGCGCTATGCGAGAAATGCCGGGGGCGGGACTTGTATCGAATCTTTGGCGCAAGCCAAAGTTCATCCTGAAAGGATGACTGTTCGATCCGAGAATCGCTTGCCCGACCACAACCGTTACGAATACAATTAATTCGCTACGGTTTAAAGTAACCTGCCGGAGGCGGGACTTGAACCCGCAAGCTCCTTACGGAGCGCTGGATTTTAAGTCCAGATCGTTTGCCAATTTCGACACCCCGGCACACAATAATTCTTCACCGAAATTTACTGTTCGGCTCTTTCGCCACCCTTTGTACGATTCAGCACATTGCTGGGCTAATATATTTTTTCTCTGCAAATTAAGACTATTTATGTAATAACAATTTTTGAAAATTTTAAGTCACCTTGACACTTTTTGATTTAATAGTTAGCAACGCAATCGGACTAAGTAAATAAATCAAAACGAGAGGGTAGATGCCAAACCGTGGGGTGACTGCAAAAAAACTCGAAACGGCGATATAATAAAAAATTGCTGAATAACAAAAAAAAAGAAATTTTTTAAGGTTTGGTTCGAGCATAATCCTGCCGCTAATCACCAACCAGAAGCCAATAAGCATGGATACTACAGAAAGCATATTGATAAAAGAAAGGATTAATCTCTGTAAGGATAATTTTTTGTCTTTATAGGGCGCATAGAAAAGAAGTCTGCTTATATTTTTGCAGATAATAACCACCGTTCTTACGGGGTGTTTTTTTATATTATTGAATCCTTCCTGAAATAAAATCCTGTCAACAACAGAGATTCTATCTGTCATCGCAAGCAAGCCGAGGTCTTGTCTCTGGTTTCCATAATATTTCTGCATATTTAAATCTTTTTCTACCTGTCCCCATCCTTGATAAATTCCATCATATTTAGGATTCGTGCCTAGATAGAACATATGGCCGCCGCTTGCGTTTAAACTAAAAAATCCAAATTTTTTATAATTGCGGAGTAAAATAGGGAAAGTTATTATTAGGCTAACTAAGAAAAAAATGAAAAATTTTAAATATATTCTATAATTGCCTTTTACTATAAAATATATAGCAAATAACAACAATAAAAGTGGATAAATCTGAAATACTGACCTGACTAATATCAAAAAGCCATAGACTAGTCCTAGCAAAAATACATAATAGGTCTTCTTGTGTTGCAAAAAGCAATAAAGTAAAAACATAGATAGAATAAGCAAAAATAACGCTAACGTTTCAGTCATTAGCGCGTAGGCAAATTGAATAAAAGTATAATTAGAAACAAATAATACTAAAGGGAAAAAAAATAGAAATTTATTTATTTTGATCGCAAGTAGAGTATATAAAATAAAGGCAATGGAAAGTAAAATAACCTGAATTATGATTGCTATTCGATAATTATGGCCAAAAATATAATAAATGGCCCCGAGAAACAAAGGATAGCCGATCTGGTAGGCACTTGTAGGTTTACCCTCAAATGCATATCCCTCGCCTTTAGAAACACTTAAAGCGGTTATGTCATAAAAACCTTGGTCACCCTCTAAAGTAGTGCCATGATTTTTTGGCGTCCCATCATAAACTTCATTATAATAAAACCTTCCTACCGTTAAGGAGATAAAAAAAACTATAAATAAATAATACGCTGTTTTAAATCCCATTTCTGTGTGTTTATAAATGAAGAGAATCGCCTAATGCTTTTTAACTGGAGGCGTGGAGCGGATTTGCCCCGCACTTTTTTATTTTTCAAGGCGGCGAGCGGATTTGAACCGCTGCATAAAGGTTTTGCAGACCTCTCCCTTACCGCTTGGGTACGCCGCCGTATCTATAAAAGTGCGGGGTTGTAAGACCGCTGCCTTACCACTTGCCTGCCTGCCGGCAGGCAGGGCTACCACGCCAAATATACAAATATAAAAAATGAACCTCCACCGACTTTATCGGTGGTTTCTTATTTCCATATTTTCATCTGGTTATCAGACGTATCTTCTCGCTGATTCTTGATATATTGTTTTATCGTGTTTTCGTCTATCCCGACAGAACTCACAAAATATCCTCTCGCCCAGAAATGTTTTCCCCAATAGGTCTTTTTCAGTTCAGGAAATTCCTCAAAAAGCCGCTCAGAAGTGATACCTTTTATCTGTTTCATTACCTCTGATGGCGAATATTTAGGTGGCACAGATAAACACATATGCAGGTGTTCTTTACCTATTTGTGCCTCTTCTATTACAATCCCCATATCATCGCATATTTGGCTTATCAGCTTTTTCAGATATTCTTTCATCCATCCTTCTATCATACGATAGCGATACTTAGTTATCCATACGAAGTGGTATTTCAAGGTGTATACCACATGTGGGGATCGTCTATACCTATCTTTCATAGAACGTTATATTACCGCCAACTTCGTTGGTGGACAACCTAAGGAGTAGGGGCCTCGCCCCTACAACCCACCACCGACTGAAGTCGGTGGATTAGGTTGGATATTTAACAAAGAACGTTTGGGCATCTTATGCCTTTACTTTTATTTTTCCTTCGGTAATTTCTCTCATAACATTGTCTAGCAGTTTCTCGCTGGGCTTCTCTATTAAAGCTTTATCGCCGTCAGCAAGCTGAAGCGCGCGTTTTGCGACTAAAATAGTGAGCTTAAATATTGAACCGCCACTAGCCTTCATAAGCTTCTCCAAAGGGGTATAATTTTCATTCATAACTTCCTCCTTTATTTAATCATTTGTATTGTTTTCATTCGCCAAAAAAATATCTTCCAAAATTTTAACAGAAGTTTGAAGGTCTTGATTGACCATTACGTAATCATAATATTTAGAAAATTGTAATTCTTTTTTTGCTAAACTTACTCTCTTGACTATGGAATCTTTCTGTTCTACTCTTTGTTTAAGCCTGCGCTTTAACTCTTTTTTGTTAGGAGCGCGGACAAAAATGGTAATTATTCTACCAGCTCTATGCTTTTTTTTCAAATACATTCCGCCTTTTACATCTATGCATAAAATTAAGTCCTTTTTTTCTTTTTTTGCATTTACATAAAAATATTTTGGTGTGCCGTAATAATTTTCTAGGACCTTTTGATGTTCGAGAAAGAAATTTCTCTTTTTTAATTTCAAAAGCTCTTCCTTGTTTACAAAAAAATAGTCTTTCCCATTCGCTTCTTGCGGCCTTTTTGCACGGGTAGTAAAAGAGATACCTCTTAAAAAACTATTTTTAGTGGATTTGTTATGGAATAATTTGTCAAGAAGCGTAGTTTTACCCGCGCCTGAAGGCCCTGAAAGTATAAAGATTTTCGGTTCTCTCATGTTTACGCTAATTACCGCTAATTTTTTTAGCGCTAATTACCGCTAATTTAAGAAACGCTAATTCGCTTTTCCTGCCTGCCTGCCGCAGGCAGGTATTAGCGGAAATTGGCGGTTTCTTTATTGGCGGCGATTAGCGTCATTATTCTACATTCTGTGCCTGTTCGCGTATACGCTCTAAGTAATTTTTTGATTCCACAATCAAGAGTGCAATGTTCTTATTCTTAGTCTTGCTTGAGGCAGAATTAAGCTCTCTTAAAATCTCCTGGGTTAAAAAGTCTAATGACTTTCCTTGTGGTATATGCTTTTTTACATTAATACTTTTCCCTACCTTACCCAGATAAAATGACGCTAGAGAAATCTCTTCGTTGATGTCTTCTTTGCCGTTTTCTTCCTTGGTGGGCGTTGGTATAATTTTTTTAATATTTTCTATATTTTCTCCTAAACGCCTTAGGTTTTCTGCCATATCGCGCCTGATAGCTTCTCCTTGCTTTTCTTTGAATTCTAAAAGCCGAATAAGACCCTCTTTGGCAGCAGAAAGAATTAAGCTTTCCTCTACTTTCTTTTCACTGCAAGATATTACTTGAGGCAGGCTGATAAAATCGCTGATATTAAAATGTGCGTCGAGTTTATATTTTTTTGCTAATTTCTTAGTCTTATGTATATAAGTAGCAAGTATTTTTTCATCAATATAGACTTCGCTCGCTATGTGGCCTTTGAGAAAAACGTAAACCTCGATTTTGCCGCGCGATATCTTTTGGCGGATTTGCCGTTTTATCCTTTCTTCCAAAATGATATTCTGGAAAGGAAGATTATGAATTGCAATATCCAAATATTTAAAATTTAATGAGCGCAGAATCAGCTGTAAGGTTTGTGAATTCTTTCTCTTGTAGATACATGCGTAAGCGGTCATTGACCTCATAAACACCTCTTTCATGTGGGATGCGCACCCTTTAAAGGATTACGCTTAATCAGCTTTTGCCTACACTTTCTTTTTATACTCTTTTAATACCATTTCCTCGGTGGGATAAAGTTCGTAGGCTATTTCTTCCGGGTAAAACCAAAGTTTTATTTCTCTCTCGGCCTCCTCCGGGCTGCTGGAAGCGTGAATTACATTCTCGTATAGCCCACTGGTTAAAATCCTTCCGTAAGCCCCACGTACGCTTACCGGATCGGCTTCCTCAGGATTAGTAGCACCTGCGATTTGCCTCACCTTACCGATAGCGTCTTTGCCCCAATAAATTAACGCCATCACCCTGTTTTCGCCGTGAAGTTGGCCGGTAATATACTTGATTAAGGCAGGGTAAAAAGGCTTATCTTTAAGATGGTGGTAATGTTTACCGGCGAGCTCTTCGTTAACCTTTACGATTTTTGCTCCGATTATTTTTAATTTGGTTTCGGAAAGGCGGCTTAAAATATTTCCGGTAAGAGATTTTTTTAATCCGTCTGGTTTAATAATAACCAGGGTTGCTTCATCAGATTTCATCAACTAATCCTCCTTTCGAATCTATTGGGCCCGCTGGGCGGGTTTGGATGTATGGATACTTAAGATAACCGCTTAATAACTCTTTCTAAATCCTCCAAGGTATAATACTCAATAACGATTCTTCCGCGGTTGTTTCTGCGGTTAAAAATCCTAACCTTTGTCCCTAAGGCTTTTTGTAATTTGTCCTCCACCTCTAAAACAAATGGGTCAGAATTCCTCTTCCGCTTGGAAACACCTCTTACTTTCTTTTCTATATCTCTGACCGATAGGCCGCCTTTCAAGATTTCGCGAAATAATCTTTCCTGGTCTTCCTCGCTCTCTGCGCCTAAAATTGTTCTGGCTTGGCTGCGCGTAATTAGTCCTTTGCCTAACGCCTCTTTTATTTTTTGCGGCAACTTAAGTAGCCGAAGCGTGTTGACAACGGTGGTTTTATCTTTACTCACAAACCTAGCAATATCGTCTTGAGTAAACTCAAACTCATCAATTAAACGCCTGAACGCTTCTGCTTCTTCCATGGGGTTTAAATCCTTTCTTTGCAGATTCTCAATGATGGCAAAAACAAGCGTGTCTTTATCGTCCAGATCTTTGATTATCGTTGGTATCTCATTGAGCCCCAATGACTTAGCAGCTTGGAATCTTCTTCCTCCGACAATAATTTCGTAATTGTCCTCCCCTGCTTTTCTCACCACAATGGGCTGAATCAATCCTTTTTCTTTTATAGATTGGGTTAATTCCTCTAACTCCCCTGCTTCTATTTCCTGGCGCGGTTGATACCTTCCTGGTCTTATTTTATGCAAAGGTAAATAAGTAAATTCTTTGGGCAAAATAGTAATCGGCTTTTTTGGTATGAGAGCGTCAAGGCCTTTGCCTAAAACTTTTCTTTCCATTTTAAATTTACCTCCTTTTATGAGCAGACGACTTATGGAGCTACGGCGAACATAAGTCGTAGCGAAACGTCTGCGAATTAAACCCTTGACGGTTACCTAAATATTTTTATCGGGGTAGATGTCAAGGGTCAAGTTCAGCTATGCACCTTATGTTCGTTTACTCCATAAGTTGCAGCTTCATTTGACACCCACAATTTATCTGTGTTCATCCACAACAGGTGTCTGGGGCATTACTAAGCTAGCTGCGTTTATTAATGCACCTAATTCTATTTTTGCTTTTAAAATTTCCTCGGCTAAATTTAAATACGCTCTTGCGCCTACACATGTCGGCTCGTAAAAATGTATGGGCTTACCAAAACTTGGTGCTTCGGCAAGCCTGGTGTTACGAGGTATAATGGTATTAAAAGTTTTCTCCTTAAAAAATTTTCTCACCTCTTCAATTACCTGTAAAGTGAGTCGAGTGCGAAAATCCGCCATTGTCAGCAGTACTCCTTCCAATTCCAAATACGGGTTCATACGTTCACGAATCAACTCTATCGTATGTAACAACTTAGAAACCCCCTCTAAGGCATAGTATTCACACTGGACAGGAACGATAACGCTATCTGCGGCAGTCAAAACATTTACGGTAAGTAACCCTAATGAAGGCGGCGCGTCTATGATAACATAAGAAAATTTATCTTTTATTTTATTTAATTCTTCCCGTAAGCGCATTTCTCTATTTTCTATATTAACAAGTTCGATTTCTCCACCGGTGAGTGATATATGCGAAGGAAGAATATGCAACTGGGGCCAACGGGTTGGGTAAATGGTTTCTTCTATACTAACATTGCCGGCTATTAAATCATAAACTGATTTTTTTTGCTCCAAGGCCGCGCCTGAGCCAGAAGTAGCATTACCCTGGGGGTCCATGTCCACCAGTAATGTCGGTTTTCCCGCTAAACCTAAATATGACGCGACATTAATGGCACTGGTAGTTTTACCGGTTCCGCCCTTTTGATTACAAAACCCTATTATTTTACCCATTTTCTTAGATATTAATGTTTTGTCTATCGTTTATCGGTTGCGGTTGCGTAACTCGTATCGGTTGTCGTCAAGCGTCAATCGACTTTATTCTCTCTCGGCGAATACCCCGTGGCTTGCCACGGGGATGAAGCCGAAATCGTAAACGTAGTTGACCTCATTCTA
>JAUYCY010000102.1 GCA_030692055.1 Candidatus Omnitrophota bacterium
CTCCGCGGCAAGTGAGCGGAGTATGTTCTATACTAATATTATCACTGGTTCATTCATTGCCTTGGAATGAGGTCAACTACGTTTACGATTTCGGCTTCATCCCCGTGGCAAGCCACGGGGTATTCGCCGAGAGAGAATAAAGAAGCTCTCTCGACTTTATCGCACAAATATTTCATAACTAATTTAGATTCAATGCCGTCTCTGTAAAATTCTTATTTTTGACTTCTTGGTTGCAAGAAAGCTTATGATTACACAGATTAGATGCAGATTACACTGATTAAGAATACGTATAAAATCTATCGAAATCTGTGTAGTCTTTTTAAAATCGGTGTAATCAATCCTTCGATTACACTCAGGATTGACCCTGAGCTTGTCGAATGGGTCAAGTTCTTTCCTTTTGCAACAAACTTGGGAAAGAACTAGAATAAACGCTTGCCGTTATTTTATTCCTAAAAAGGTAAGCATACTGCACAAGCTTTCGGCGCAAAAATTAACCCTGATTTTATAGAACAACTTAAACAGGCATCGGGAAGAGAATGATAAAAAAGTTAACCCTGCAATTTTTGATATTGCTTTTAAGTATCGGTAACATATATTCTGCAGTTTCTGAAAAAGAATGGCTAGACAACGGGTTAGCTTATTTAAAAGAAGAAAAGTATGATGAGGCAATAGCTGAATTTGATAAGGCAATTCAAAAAAACCCAAATTATATCGAAGCCTATGATGCTAGAGGCCGTGCTTATTATCTTGGAGGTGACTTTGAAAAAGCAGTTAATGATTATACTAAAGCCATAGAGAGTAATCCTAGCGATGCCGAAAGCTATTACAATCGCGGACTTGCCTATGAAAGTAAAGGCGATCTCGGTAAAGCCCTTGATGATTATGCCAAGGCCGTAGAAATAAACCCCAGTTATACTAAAGAATATCGCGGCAGAGGGCTTGCCTACTATTTTAGAGATAGATTTGACCAAATTATATTAGATATTACTAAAGTCAAAGAAGTCAAGCCCGAAGATATGAAGGTTTATTATACCCGAGGGCTTGCTTATGACTTTCAAGATGAACCTGACCGCGCAATTAGTGATTACACTACAGCCATACAAATTAATCCTAATGATTTCAGGGCATACTACGGAAGAGGTGTCGCTTACTATCTTAAAAATAAATTTGATAATGCAATATTAGATTATACCAAAGCTATAGAAATCAACCCCGATGATTTTGAAGCTTACCATAAGCGCGCACTCACTTATTTATATAAACGTAAATTTAATCAGGCCATTTCTGATTGTAATAAAGCTATAGAAATCAATTCTGGCGATATTTCTAATTACATAATTCGGGGAGCTATCTATACTAATAAACGTAATTTTAGCCAAGCTATTTCTGATTTTAGTAAAGCTATAGAAATCAACTCTAACGACGCCCAAGTCTACTGCGCCAGAGGTATCGCCTATTATTTTAAAGGTAGCCTTAACCAGGCTATTTCTGATTGTAATAAAGCCGTAGAGATTAACCCTAATTTTGACGAAGCTTTTCTTACTTTAGGGCTTGCTTATGGTAATAGAGGAAACTTTCTCCAGGCTATAGCTAATTTTAATAAAGCAATAGAAGCCAATTCTAGTTGTGCTGACTGCTACTATAATCGCGCAGTTGCCTATTTCTCAAACAGAGACTATATTAGGGCTTGGGATGATGTACATAAAGCTGAAAGTTTAGGTTTAAAGCCCGATGAAGGATTTATCCAAGCGCTCAAAAGAGATTCTGGAAAAGAAAAATAGGTATATTCTTCTTAGAAGAACAATTAGGCAAGCAGAAGACGATGAAAAAAAAGAAATTATCCAGACTAATAACTGTTATTTTATGTTTATGCTTTTGGATCCCTTCATTCGCTGAAACCGTTGTCTTAAAATCAGGCAAAACTTTGACAGGAAATGTAATTGAGAAAACAGATCAATACGTAAAGCTAGATATCAATGGTACGTCCCAAACCTGCTATTTTGATGAGATTGAAAGTATTGATGGCAATAAAATAAGTTTACCTTCCCTAACGGAAACCGCAGGCAAAACAACACAATTTTCTTTACCTAAAAACATAATTTTAGTGAAGAAGGCAGACTTAAGCAAACAAGTGTTCAGTAGAGGCGTAGCTTATACCCAAGTAGAGAAAAATGATGAAGCAATAGCACAATTTACCAAAGCAATAGACTTAGAACCTCGCTACGTAGAAGCCTATCTTAGTCGAGCACTCGCTTATTTTGCTAAAAAAGAATACGAAAATGCCTGGAACGATGTTCACAAAGCAGAAGCCTTAGGTGGTAAGGTAGACCCTAAATTCCTTGAAGGCCTAAGAAAGGCATCGGGGAGAGAAAAATAGAGTTATTATTGCGTATAATTTAGGGATGTAATCATGAGCACAACTATTTTTTATTTTACCGGAACCGACAATAGCTTAAAAGTCGCCCGCGATTTAGCAAAAGAATTAGGCGATGCTAATATAATTAGCATACCTAAAGTTATTGATAAAGAGTTTGACTTGTCAGCAGAGCGGATAGGCATTATCTACCCTGTTTATATGTTTGGAATGCCTTTGATTGTAAGAAAGTTTATAGAGAAATTAAAAACTAATAAAAACAAATATATTTTTGCTAT
This sequence comes from Candidatus Omnitrophota bacterium, assembly GCA_030692055.1. The sequence goes on from JAUYCY010000102.1 coordinate 2,653, forward strand.
TGTCACTTATGGCGGGATGGTAGGTAATACTTTAGGCCAAAACGTAAAAGAGCTCGCAACGCAAGGCTTAAAGCTTTCTGCTGGATTCGCTATCAGAATGCCGGGCAATTACACACCTCTCTATGAAGCGGTTGCACGCCAAAAGCAAAACAAGATGTTTGCGGAGGAGGCCCAACGCATTAAAGAAATTGCTAAGGCAATAAACCAAAAATGGCCGCATAAAATTGCAAAAGGAAATTTTATAGCCAACTTTATTTTTTCAGAAATAATCTATAATTTGTCTTCGCCAAAAATCCCAATTATGGATAAAAAGTTTTGGGCTGATGAAAAATGCACCAGTTGCGGTATTTGCGTAAAGGTATGCCCAGTAAATAACATCGAACTCTCCAGTAAAAAACCGCGCTGGTTGCATAACTGTGAACAGTGCTTTGCCTGCTTGCACTGGTGCCCACAGGAATCGATTCAATATGGAAAAAAAACCTTAGGCAGAAAACGCTATAGAAACCCGGAGATTAAATTAGAGGATTTGATAAAGGAGGTCAAATGAAACTTGCGACTTTTCAAGTTATACACGTAGAAAAATCGCTTAGTCGAATTTGACCCTTGACATCTACCTTAATAAAACCATCAAGGTGAATGTCAAGGGTTCAATTCCGACAGACAACTTATGTTCGCAGTAGCTCCATAAGTTGTGTCGTCATTGAAGGAGGGGATATGTATTTAGAGCTATTAAAGAAACTATATTACCAGGAGCGCAAGAAAGTTCGCTTGCCAACGAAGTTGGCAAGTTCACAACTTCGAACTTCCTTGCGGTAACTTTCGAAACAGGAACAACCTTTTGTTGATACAGCAAAAACCTTTTTATACTTTCCTATACCGCAAGAAACTCGAAGCAATGTGGATTTATAAACAAGAAACCTCACTTCGCCGCAAGGCGAAGCTCACAACTATTTTAGGTTAGCGCCAAGCGCCCCCCCTTAGAGGTTCCTTGGCGTGGCTGCGAATGAAAAATAAGCATTTTGCATTAGCAATTCGCCTTTTTATACTTTCCTATACGCCAAGAAATGAAGTTAAAAGTAATTAAGCTAAGAGGGGCTATACTAGGTAAATTAGGAAATTATCTAACCATTTCGGAACTGGAAGGTAGGGGTGATATCACAGAAGAAGTTAAAGATAGGATGCTTAGAGATAGAGACAATGCGGATAAGGTAGAAGAACGTCTGTATAAAAACACCCAAGATGAGATAGCCTCTATCAACAGAGAAGAGCAAGAGGAGTTAAAAAACACCAATTATAATGCCGACGAATACGCGGATTATCTATTTCAGGCAGAAAAGATGTATGCCATAGAGACCGAGCTGGCAGAAAAAGGCTTATATCCCGAAGGCGTATATAATGAGCAGAAAGAATCGCAAACAGATAATGAAGCCTTCCATAGTTCCTCGGGCTAACCCGTTCGACTTCGCTCAGGATGGTTCGACCCTTCGGCCATACTCAGGGTCGAACACTGAGTATGGCCGAATGTGCTCGAAGGAATGGTGAGCGTAGTCGAACCAAAGCCTGTGGTTTCAGCATGGCTAATACCAAGCGGCGCACTATATAATCCCTGCCTGCCGGCAGGCAGGCGCGCTTGTGAATGCCGCGGATTTCTGAGCACCTTAATACGATAATAAGCGAAATCCCGACATCATCGGGAAGCGCCGTGAATGTATAAAATATAGCTCAATAGAGTTAGTGCTGTTACATTAAACCCAGATTTTGCGTTAGCAAAATATATGCGAAGCATAACTCTGGGTTCAGCTCTTTAAAAATAATAGGCTTTTCTCTCTCTTATATAGTCTGTTGCGATACGAAAGCACTTTTGCTTATCATGAGAGGTCATGCTGGAACCAATAAGAAAAAACTTTGCTATGCAAAGATTGGTTACAACCATTGGTTCTGTTTGAAAATACACGCATTTCGCATTAGCTGAAAGTATTTATCCCGACGCGATAAAACCACCCCGATATTTTCATCGGGGTAAATGGAAGCGTGGTCGGGATTTCGCTCCACGCGCAGCGTCTGTGACAAACCACGGGCATTAACCCGTGGAGCTTCATTTACTAAAAAGGCTTGTAACTTTTTTTACGTTTGTCTTTACGCATACCCTATCATGCAACAAAGAATTGCACAATTTCCATAACAACCTAATGCAAAATCTCGGTTAAAGCATGAAGATAAAAACTAAAGAATGGATTATATTTATTTTAATAGCATTTTTGTGTTTTGGGTTTTGGTATAAATTAGAATACCCTCATTTTACCTTCCTAAATTTATCAATAGATAAGCAAAAAGCGCTATCAGCAGCAGACGATTATCTTAAATCAAAAAGTATAGATACCGGAGAATATTCAAAAGCAATTATTTTTGATGTTGATGATTGGTTCAATCGCTATCTGCAAAGGACTCTTGGTGTAAAAGGCGAGGAAAATTTTATAAGGCAATACGATTATGATTTATTTTTTTGGAAGATAAGATTTTTTAAAGAATTACAAAAGGAAGAATATATTGTAAAGGTCAGCCCGCATAGCGGTAGTATCTTGGGCTATAAACATCTGATAGAGGATATAGAGTCGAGAGAGGATATAGGAAAAAATATCGCAAGGCAAAAGGCAGAAGAATTTTTGAAGAATAATTATGCTTTTGATGTTGCGACATATGATTTTCACGAAGAAAAAACAAAACGTTACGAAAAGCGTACAGATTATGTTTTTTCTTGGGAAAAGAAAGGCGTCTATATTCCATGGAAAAAAGACCAAGGCACAGCAAAGCTACTGACTGGGGTAACCGTATCGGGTGATGAAATAAGAGAATACTATAAAAATAGATTAGAGGTGCCAGAAAATTTTCAGCGCTACGTGGAAAATCAGCTAATCCTAGGAAGGTATCTATATAATTTTTATTTTATTTTATTGGTAATCTTGATAATGTTTTCCGTAAATATCGTTATAAAGAGAAGATATAATGTAACCGCCCGCCCCATAAAAAAATGGTTTTGTTATCTGGCAGCGTTTGTGGCGATAATTAACGTAGTAGATGTTTTTAATGGCTTAGGGGATGTTATAATGGAATATCCTACAAGCGCGCAGATAGCGTCGTTTATCGGGCTTCACTTAACGCGGACAACTTTAAATATCACTTTATTATTTATTGCTTTTATCATGCCCGCCATTGCCGGAGAACTTTTAGCTAATGAGGTGCTCCCTAAAGATAAGCGTAATTTCCTGCACTATATTAGGGCGAACTTTTTTAATAGAAGTATAAGCAAAGCCATAATCCTTGGCTATACGATAGCGATTATAACGTTGGGGCTTCAGGCAATTATATTTTATCTAGGACAGAAAACTTTAGGCGTATGGAGGGAATGGTTTAAGCTAACTCAATTCTCATCCGTGTATATACCGCTATTTAGCGTTTTTACCGTTAGTATTACCGCAAGCCTTAATGAGGAAATTACCTTTAGGCTTTTTGGAATAAGTTTGACAAAGAAGTTTTTCAAAAACACAATAACTGCCGTGGTATTAACTTCGATACTATGGGGCCTTGGCCATACCGCATATGCCATATTCCCGGTATGGTTTAGAGTGATTGAGGTAAGTTTCATTGGTTTTTTGTTCGGATTTATATTTTTAAGATACGGAATTATACCACTGATCGTGGCACATTACCTATTTGATGTATTTTGGGGTAGCGCCGCATATATTTTAGGACGTAGTCAAACATCTTTATTCTTTGGTTCCATTTTAGTATTGGCCCTACCGTTAATTTTTGCCATAATTGCTTATTTGGCAAACAGAGGCGATAAAGAGCGGGATATAAAAACTATGCTTGATAAAATCCAGGAGTATAATTTAGGGATTCTGATTACATTTATGTCTACGAAGAAATCCCAAGGCGTAAGTCCCGATATTGTTAAAGAAGAGCTTATCCAGCATAATTGGGACCCTTCTTTGATAGATATAGCGTTAAAGGAGGTGTTTTAACCCAAAATTTGCAACAGAAATTAGCAGCAGTTCAATTTACTGCGTAGCTTAAAGTTAGGTGATAATCCCTTGTGTCAAAAAAGTGTATTGCAAATTTTGCCTTTAGGCAGCCCTAATTTTGCAAAAAAGGCAATTAGTTAATATAAAAGGCTATAATTTCAGCATTTTAGTTTTGTTTAAATCAAGCCCTATCAGTAAAATTAGGGCTAGGTTAACCCAGCCCTTTATTTCTACGGATGGATTCCTTCTTATGAGAATAAAGGGCTGCCCCTTGACAATTTTTATTAATGAAAAAATTGGGTTAAAAATAATATGAAAAAGTGCCCATATTGTGCAGAAAATATTCAAGACGAAGCGCTAAAATGCAGATTCTGTGGCGAGTTTTTGAATAAAACCACAAAGGACAGGTGGTATTTCAAACCTTATTCTTTAGTAATTGCTTTTCTTTGCGTCGGTCCGTTTATGTTACCTTTAATTTGGTTTCATCCGCGCTTGAGCCCAACTGCAAAAATAATTGTAAGCACTATAATCATAATAATAAGCCTCATAACAGGGATTTTGTTATATAATTCCATAAAAAATATAATTGATTATTATCAAAAAATATTTTCGCCCGGCACTATATAGTTTTATTCAATTTGGTAAAATGTTAAAACGCTAATATTCGCGAATCCAACGCTAATTTACGCGAATAAATTCATTCGCGATTATTTGCGTTAGATTAGCGTAAATTAGCGTATAGGAGGTTGCTATGGAGGTAGAAGTTAGAAAACCAACAAAAGAAGAATTGACAAAGCTAGACATAAAAGCTTGGCCGATCTGGGAGAAGCAAGTGTGTAGTTTCGATTGGTTTTATGATGAAAAAGAAACATGTTTATTTTTAGAAGGCGATGTAGAGGTCCAATGCCCTGACGGCATAAAGGTAAAAATTCAAAAAGGCGATTTAGTGATTTTCCCTCAAGGGCTAAAATGTAAATGGCACATTAAGAAAGCCGTGAGAAAGCACTATAAATTTGGCTAATTTTTTACTGATTACAATGATTAAATAATCTGCGTAATCATTCCAAAATCTGTGTAATCAAGTACTTAGTTAGCTAGATTTTTTTTCGTGTTTTTTTCTCTTTGCCAAAAATTTCTTTGCCAAGACGCTGAGCTTCTCTAAAGGTATTTCGCCTTTGCAGTATAATCTTACCTTTTCTTTGGCTTTGCGCACTTTTTTAGCGTGAATTCTTTTCAGCTCTTTTTTATATCTTCCCATTGCTCCTCCTTTGAATAATAACTATTTAAGATAATGAGAATAATTTATACCATATAAGTGTATTTATGGCAATACCTTATTAAAGTTCTTTCCCAGGTTTATGGCAAAGAGAAGGAACTTAAGAAGCTTTCTTAATACAATGACTTTAAAAAGATAGTCATAAGAGATAACTCCTTGATTTATAATTAGCTATGAAAAATTTCTGCCATAAAGTTGAGAAAGCTTCCTTGTCAACCTTAGCTTATAGTCCTTGCGTGAGCAGTAATGTTGATATTTAGCAAAGCCAACCCTTACTATTCGCCTATTTAGCCAGCAAGAAAGTTCACTTGCCAACGAAGTTGGCAAGCTCACAACTTTGAACTTCCTTGCGGTAGCTACGACACAAAATTGAACTATCCGCATTACCACGACGCATTTTTATACTTTCCTATACCGGCGCTGTTGCGAAACTACCCTTGTCAATAGGGTATTTTATAAAGAATACAAGCGGTTATGCTCTTAATGCCTTATAGTTAAACATAAAAGCCTTTAGATTGCAAAGAAAATATTTTTTTAAAGAAAATAAGAAAAAATAATAAGTTTGGCT
>JAUYCY010000107.1 GCA_030692055.1 Candidatus Omnitrophota bacterium
CATAAAGGCCTCCGGGCTTTCTCCAAAGTTCCCCCTTACCCACCTGGCATAATTTTCGCTTGCGTATTCGATATTCTTTTCCGAAAGCAGGCGCTTAAGCTCTGTCTCGGTTTCTTCTTTGCTTACCTTTACCCCCAGATCATTTGCCTCTTTTAAGAAAACAAGATTCTGCCAAGCCTCTGCCCTTTGCTTCTCTTCGTTATCCTTATCATTATCGGCCGAGCCGAAGCGGGTAAATATCTGTGCGGTTTTAAGATGGTAATTAAATTCCTCCTCGGTCACCGGCTTGCCGAATGCTTCACCGATTATCTTCTTACCGTCGACCGTCTTTTGTTGGCCATAGGCAAAACCGGTGATCGCCAGAGACAGCAAAACAAATAAAAAAGATATTCTTTTTAAATTATTTATTAGCATCTTCCTTAACAATTTTAAATACTACCGGCGCGGATATTAATTTTTCTTTAAATACGCCTAACCCTATCTCCCCTCCAAACACATTCTGGTAATTAGCTGTAATTTTATATTCCCCCGGATCTTTAAAATCAAAAAAATACCTGATATTGCGCTTCTCTGGAGTAACTGTCTTTGCCGGTTCCAACAATTCAAAATAGTCGCTCTTAGGCAACCCTGTAGGATAACTGTGAATACACTCAAGCTTTGCTCCCGTTGGCCCGGTTACTTCTAAAAAAACCTCTCTTTGCTCTTTCGGGGCCTTATCCGAGCTTAAATAAAACCTCTTATTCACGTATACCGCTTCTTTGCCTGTATTTTCAATGCTAAAAGTAATATAGATATTATCTGATTCTTTATACTCCTCTTTATCCAAGGAAACGCTTAATTTTAACTCTGGCTTAGCCAAAATTTTACCCGGCCAGGTAATAACTGTTGCTAAAATAATCAGCGGGATAAAAAAGCGGGCCCAATATCTTAACTTATTACTATATATATGCTTTTGTTCCAAAAAAAATCCCGTTTCCGCGGTAATTCCCAGCGAAAACGGGAAGATTAAAATTTCTTTTCTAGGCATTGCTTAACTTCAGTATAGACGCTTTACGCAACCCTTTTATCGACTCCTAGTTATAACATAATTCCTGAATTTGTCAAGTAGATTTATCGAGAGCGTTGAAATATTCTTGAAAACCATACCAGCGCTCTCTGATTACAAATTATAGCTCTATACTTCTAAAACAATCTTCAAATTGAGAGCATCAGTTATCTTCTTAAGCGTCCTTAGAGATATATTTACATACCCTTGCTCAACAAAAGAAATTGACTGTTGAGATAATCCAGCTTTCTTCGCTAGTGCCGTTTGGGTTAAGCCACTCTTTTGTCTAGTATCTCTTATTTGATCACATATTATTTTTATTTCGGGGTCAACGCGAAGTGGCCTTTCTTTTAATTCCCTGAACCCCCTAATGTTTATATTCTTTTTAACGACTCTATAAATTTCGCCCCAGAAAATAATACGCCTATCATTCCATTTATTTTCCCTCATTCTGAGTTTTATCTTTGCCCAATTCCTAACAAAAGCTTCTTGACTCAGATAATTATTAAAAACCTTTTTGGGTTTGTTAGTCCTTGCAAGTAACAAAGAAGAAAGCTCAATGAACCTGGGGTTAAGCTCATCTTTTAATATCTTTTTAGCTTCCTCTGTATTTATTTTTTTGTCCCAGAAAACCGTAATGTTATCTTCCATATGTCCTATAGCTCTGCTGCGATTATTTTTTCTATTTCATCCTTAAAATGATGCTCCATTTCTGGAAATGCTACTTTCTTGTTCGTAATAATTTCTAATAAGCCGGTTTTCATCTCAAGCCGATCATATGTTCTAAACCATATAATTATACTCTCCTTTTGAGGCTGCTGGCAATATTCGTTGACAAAACTTGATAACGACATAAAGGTTTTTGACAAAAAATACAAATCAAATAAATCTTTCGCTTCTTGCCTTCCTCCAGCAAAAGAACTTCTTCCAATAGAATCTACAGTTGCGATACTTCCGCATGCAGTTAATATTTTACGCAAATAAATATCCTCTATTGCAAGAATCGGTATTCCATCAATTTCCTTCAACGGCTTCAATAATTTATAAACATCTTCTACAAAATCAATTTTTAATGAACTATTGTCATCTATTTTAAGATAATAAACCACCATCCTTACAAAACCTTGCTTATTTTGCTCACTTGATAATTCTATTGCCAACCCTATGTCCTTAGAAAGCCCAGACATTATTTCCTCTATCTTTACTCTAGAGAAATCTTTTGTAAAAAAATCCAGATCATAAGATTCTCTGTGTTTGAAATAAAATAAAGATAAGGCGGTTCCGCCAGCTAAATAGAAATCTCCTAACTTATTTGCTAGTTTCTTTAGAGCTTTATCTCGTATTTCTATTATTTTCTCCATGAATGAAGTATACATTAAAAAGTTGATATTGTCAAATAATACAACTGGTATTTGTATTATTCTATTTTATCAACTTTTTGATGTATTAACAGCTTTTTACACAAAATCACTTATTTCTATATTTCAATGGGATAGGCGCTTCTTCTTTTTCTAGTTTACCCATCTTTTTTAATCCGTGTATATCCGTTCTTTTATCCGCGTGTATCCGTGTAATTATCTATTCAGATTTTCATGTTTTTCTAAAACCTTAAGGTTATCTCTGGCCATGCTAAAACCCGGATCTATCCTTAAGACTTTCTCCCAGCATGAGCGCGCTTCTTTAACCATCCCCTTCTTAAAATAAGCAG
>JAUYCY010000124.1 GCA_030692055.1 Candidatus Omnitrophota bacterium
TCTTATCGCTTAGCTATCGCGGACCCAGCATATCTTTACTTTGCTTACGCAAAGGCTGGGTTCATTCATTGCCTTGGAATGAGGTCAACTACGTTTACGATTTCGGCTTCATCCCCGTGGCAAGCCACGGGGTATTCGCCGAGAGAGAATAAAGCCAAAATGCGCTTAACGGCCTTTATTTTTAGCGTTTTTTCTTCGTTTCTGCGATGGTTTAGTGTAGTATTGCCTCTCACGGAATTCTTTTATGATACCCTCGCGTTTGCATTGCATACTAAAGGCTCTCATAGCTTTTTCAAAATCTTCTCTTCGTTCTATTCTAACTTCCGCCATACATTCCTCCTTATAGCAGTATTATATCAAATAAAATCAATACGGCAAGGAAATAATTATAATTAATTATAATTAAAGGCAGGCGGTTAAAAAAAGGTGTAGGTTATACCCCTCCCCTAGAAATCTACTTTTACTCCTCCCTGAGCCGAAAGTCCGGGGGTGGGGTAATCTTTGACTACTTGATTTTTTTTATTTAAAAGATTGTCTATCGAAAAGAAAATTTCATAATTTCTCTTAAACTTTTTAGAAACGTTAAAACCTAAGAGAAAAAACGGTTTTACTTTAATATCGTTAGCAGCATCGTGAAACCTTTGCCCTGTCCATTGTCCGGTAAGTGCGAAATCAAAACCATAGAATTCTTTATATTTTAGGGAAAAGTCTGCTTTATTTTTTGGTTGATAAATCAGATATTTATTGGTTTTACGATCGCGCGCGCTAAGAAAAGTATAATTCATGCCGACTTCAAAATTACGCGACAGATAAAGTTTATTTATTGATTCAATGCCGTGTGTGGTTGCGCGGCCTATATTTTGCGGTTGCCAAACGTCCATTGAATCCGGAACCCAGTTTATGAGATCCGAGAAATCATTCCTGTAGTAAGTTAGCCCCGTAGAGAAATATTTATTTACTTTTGTATCAAAGCCCAATTCATAAGTAATTCCGGTTTCGGGTTTTAAATCGGGGTTACCTTTAGCCCAGCCTTCGTCAGGCCAGTATAAATCGTTAAAAGTAGGCGCGCGAAACGAACGGGATACCGAAGTATGAATTTTTGAATTTTCCCAAATATTGTATAGAAAATTTATGCTTGGGTTAAATTCCGTGCCGAAATTGGAGTAATCATCCACTCTTGCCGAAATGGATAATTTTGCTTTATCGCTGATATTAAATTGGTTTTCTAGATAGCCGGCATTAACGGTATATTTATGTTTAGCGGTACTTGTGCTATCGTTTAAATTTTTTACATAGTTATAGCCGGCAATAAGCTCGTAAAAGTCAAAGAACTCTTTGTTAAAGCGTAAGTCAAGGCCCTCTACTTTTGTTGTATGTATATCTTTTTTAAAGGCGATATCAAACATAGAGCCGGGTGAGTTTTCCGTGAATTCAAGCCGGTCGTAATTATTATATAGCCGCGCTAAAATTGCGCTTTTTTCGTCAAGCTTTAAGTCCCAGTTTAAATCTATATAATTTTTTAGCTGTCCTTGTATATCATCATTATCAGGTGAATTAATCGGCCCGGGGGTGCCGGCTCTGCTTTTATAAAATCCGCAATTAGCGCCTAGTGTATTATAGTCATTCAATTTATAATCAAATTTGGCATTAAAATCTTTTGAATTGAAGGTAGAATTCGAACGGAAACCGCCGCTTGATTTGTAGCCGCCGCTTACGATATAGCCAAATTTTCCTATTCTTGCACCGTGAGAGAGGCTTTCAATGAAAGTCCTGAAACTGCCAAAACGTGTGGTAAGTTCAGTTTTACGTCCGGTTTCCGGGGGGCTTTTGGTAATTATATTTATGGTGCCGCCCATTGCCTGCGCTCCATAAAGGCTTGAGGCAGCCCCCGGCATTACTTCAATCCTTTCTATGTTATCTAAAGGTATGGTACTTAAATCAACTACACCGTCACGCGGGCTGTTTAGGGGTTTTCCGTCCAGTAGCACTAAAACCTGAGCAGGATTCGCGCCGCGCATCCGGATAGTCTTTAAAGCGCCTAAGCCGCCGTAATTAGAGATATTTACGGAAGCTACGTCAGAAAACACCTCTGATACATCTTTTGCGCCGGAAGTTTGAATGTCGTTTGAAGTTATAACTTCGATTCTTCGGTGGGTTCCTTCAATACCTTCCTCAATCCTTGAAGGTGTTACGACAAGCTGGCCTAAATCAACCCTTTTGCTACGTTCAGGGTTAAGCCCTCGATTAAGCTCATTCAAAGCGTTAGCAGTTTCCTTTGCGTAACATGCGTTAGAAAATAAAATCATCATAACAACAAAACTTAATATTTTCTTTTTCATTGTTCTCCTCCCTCGAGAATACTTCCTTAGCAGGCAATCGTCCGGGCTCACCGACACCGTTATAGTGCCGGAATTACTGTTGCGGGGCAGCGGAAAGAATCACACTTTCACTTCCTTTGCCTGTCCGGAAAAATAAATCATACCTTAGATCATCAGCTTAAACCCAATTTTAAAATAATAACTTTATCACCTCCTTTTCTAAAAATGCTGCCAGCCAAAGTATTACCACTTTTGAATAAACAGATTATCAAGAGTCCCTTTCGCCTGTTTGAATTTTCTCAACAACCCTATATTTTTTAATATCCAAGAACCAATGCTTCCAAAAACCACCTTTAAGAATCGGTTTACTTTCTAATATTTCTATTCTATTTTTAAATATTGGCCCGTCTATCACAAAACTATGAAATTCACCATTCTCACCGCAAGGGCAAATTTTTCTTTCTTCAAGCTCGCGCACCAGCTTTTCATCTATAACTCTTCCGATAAAGTTTTCGCCGGATACGTCCGCTTTCGCGCTTACAATTATTGATTTAAAGCCGCTATCGATAAATTCTCTAACAAGATTTGACGCCGGGTTGTTCCAAAGGGGCTCTATGGGGGTTATGCCTAAATCAGCGCAAACACGCTCAACCCAATTCATCTGGTCCAATAGATAAATATCTCCAAAAACCATTTTGTTTATGTTTTTCCCCTTAAGTTCAGTTACCGCCTCTTTGAATTCCTCTTCATATTTTTTCATATCAGGAGTGACTTCTTTTTGAACCAAAGATATGCCGAGGCATTGCGCTTGTAAATCTATAAGTTTAGATTCTATGCCGTGAAAACAGCAGCGTTTATATTCGCGGGAAATAAAATTAAGCAAATATTTTATTTTAATGCCGCTTTTTATCGCCCTAAATAAGGCAAGACAACTGTCCTTTCCCCCACTCCAGGAAGCGATTGCTAAATTATTCATATTAGATTACTCCTCCTTTCTCTAAAAAGCATAAGGTTACCAATACTGTAACTTCCGTCAATTCATTTGCCGCGCCAAGGCTATCGCCGGTTATGCCGCCGACCTTTTTGGTTATAAATTTCGCGAATATAAAAGCAACTAAAGTAGCTACAGCCATAGTTAGCAATCCTTTTATTTTAAAAGAAGCTCCCGCGCAAATTAAGGTAATTATGCCTACGATATTAATGATTTTTAAGTTAACCTCTTCGCTAAATATTTTTCCTTTGCCTTCTTTGCGTGTATAAGGAAACATAAAGATAAGAAATACTAAGGCCGCCCGGCTCAATACGCACATTAAAATAAGTGCGTTTATTTTATGGGCCGGATTAAGCGAAGAAAGAAATGAAATTTTTAATAAAATTACACAGATTACACTTAGTATTCCCATGACGCCGCAATGGGGATCGCGCATAATTTCAAGCATTCTTTCTTTATCTTTTGAACTTACGAGCGCGTCGAAGGTATCGGAAAGTCCGTCAAGATGCATGCCGCCGGTAATAACAATCAGGGCAATAACCAGAATAACATTGGTAACTATGCTATTAAAGCCAAGGAATAGAAACAAATTATTTATGGCGGCTAAAAATAATGCGAGCAAAAGCCCGACAACAGGAAAATATATCATTGAGTTTATAAATTTACTCTTATCAAATCTTTTTATTTTAATCGGAATAATCGTTAGAAATTGTAAAGCTAATAGGAAACTTGTCATAATTTTAGCCTTTGCGATACGTTTGCATTTTTAAAGGTAGCCATTTGTGTAAGAACTTTAATCGCGGCATCAGCTAACCCAATACCTAATGCTGCCCCTGTTCCTTCTCCTAACCTTAAATCCAAATCTAATAACGGCCTTAATCCTATGTGTTCCAAAATGGCTTTATGTCCGCTTTCTACAGATTTATGCGCGGCAATCATATAATCTTTAGCTTTTGGTTCAAGGCAAAAAGCGACTAACGCTGCAGCACCGGAAATAAACCCGTCAAGAATCACCGGAATCTTTTTAGCGCTCGCGGCAAGGATTATTCCGGCAAGCCCTGCGATTTCAAAACCGCCCACCTTAGCTAAAACATCAATGGGGTCAGCGGGATTCGGTCTATTCAGTAAAAGTGACTTTTTGATGATATTTATTTTATTTTTTAGCCCCTTATCATCTAAACCAGCGCCTTTTCCGGTAATCTCTTTAAGCGGCTTCTTTGTAAAACAAGCGGTTATAGCACTTGCGGCAGTGGTATTTCCAATACCCATTTCTCCGGTCCCAACAATATCAACCCCGTTTTTAAACTCATCTTCAAATATTTCAATTCCGGTGCAAACCGCTTTTATTGCTTCATTTCTAGTCATTGCCGGTTGCTTTGCCATATTCTTCGTTCCGTAACCTATTTTCTTAATAATTAGCTGTGGGTGCGGGTTAAGATCAATACAAACACCCATATCGACAACTACTACTCTTGCCCCTACGTGCTTTGCTAATACATTTATGCCTGCGCCTGCGCCAAGAAAATTATAAACCATTTGCGCGGTTACCTCTTTAGGGTAGGCGCTGACGTCTTCTTCGGTTACACCGTGATCCGAAGCTAAAGTGAAAATGACTTTATTCTGCAGTGACGGATTTTCTTCTTCGCGGATTGCACAGATTTGTTTTGCTAATTCTTCCAAGCGGCCTAAACTTCCCAAGGGTTTAGTTAAGCCATCCAGCCTTTCTTGCGTTTTTTTGCTAATGCGTGAGTCGAGCTTAGAAATATTACGAATTACTTTTTTAATTGTTTCCATTTATTTTTCTCCTTTAATTCTTACCGGTATACCGCAAATCGTGAAAAATACCTCATCTGCTTCTTTGGCTACTGTTTGGTTTATCTTTCCGGCAAGATCACGAAAATTCCTGCCTAATTTATTTGTCGGAACTAGCCCTAGCCCCACCTCGTTAGATACCATAATTACTTTTGCTTTTTTATTTTTTAACCCGGCTAATATCGCGTCAATTTTTTTAATAACTTTTTTTTCACTGTATTTTTTTAAGATAAGATTTGAAACTAAAAGAGTTAGGCAGTCGATAACAACGCAGTCATAGATATTACTTATTTTAGCCACTAAAGGCGCCAGGTTCCAAGGCTCCTCGTAGGTTTTCCAATTCTTGGGCCTATTTTTTTGATGTATTAAGATACGTTTTTTCATTTCTTTATCTAAGGCTTGGCTCGTAGCGACAAAAGCAACTTTTCTGTGTTTTTTTGCTAGGCTTATAGCGTAGTTACTTTTTCCGCTTCTTGCCCCTCCCAGAATAAGAATTAACTTACTCATAATTAGCTTAAATGTTTTGTTTTATTGAATTGTATTATTTTGGGTTTACCTTTTTTATATTCAACAGTGGTTGTGCTTGCCGCAGATGGCACATGGCGCCAGAAGTTTTTGTTTTTTAAGATACTGCTAATAAATATTGCGATTGTCCCGCCATGACAAACGATGGCTATGGCTTTACCTTCATTAATCCGGGTAATCTTTTTTATAGCCAAACAAACTCTTTTTTTAAAGGCATTCATTGACTCTGCCTTTGGTATGCGATATTTATAGGGATTTTTTAGCCATTTTTTATAGATACCGTTATATTTTTTTATAATTTCTTTATATTGTAGCCCTTCAAGTACCCCAAAATTAATCTCTTTTAATTCCCTTATTTTATTAATCTTTGCATCTTTGAAGATCATCTTGGCGGTTTGGATTGCCCGCTTACTATCGCTTGCATAAATTTTGTCGAAACCTACAGCTTTAAGATGGTTATGCAATCGCTTTGCTTGTATTTTTCCTTCACAGCTTATGCCTATATCTTTATGGCCGCAATAACGTTTTTGTTTATTCCATTTTGTTATGCCGTGCCGGATTAAAACAAGACGTGTAATCATTATTTTTCTCCCGGAACTAAAAGTACGTTTGGTTTTCCGGTTACGGGGTTATTATTTACCAAAACCACGGTTTTATATACCATTTCAATATTTTTATAGGTCAATACATCTTCGGGGCTGCCTTCCTTAAAAATAGTACCTGCATCTAATAGGGCGATGCGGTTACAATAACTGCTTGCTAAGTTTAAATCGTGTATAACCATAGTAATAGTGAGGTTGTTTTGGCGGTTAAGTTTTGTTAATAAATCTAGAATCTGTATCTGATGACCTATATCCAGATGCGAAGTTGGTTCATCCAGAAATAAAAGCACGGGTTCCTGTGCCAGTGCCCGAGCGATAATTACCCGTTGCCGTTCGCCCGCGCTTAAGTCATCAACCCGTTTATTTCGTAAGTGGAAAGTGTCGGTTAAGGAAAGTACTTTTTCTGCGATTTCGATATCTTTTTTACCCTCAAATTGTAGCCTTTTAAGGTGTGGAATTCTACCCATTAAAACTAACTCTATTACGCTAAAGGCGAAACTATTGGGGATATCCTGAGAAACAAAGGCTACGCTGCGGCAAAATTCCTTTAAATTCATCTTAAAGACATTTTCGCTACGAAAACAGATTTGGCCGCTTCTAGGGTGAAGTATTCGTGTTGCCATGCGTAGCAGTGTAGTTTTTCCTGAACCATTAGGCCCGATAATACCCAGGAAGTCCCCTTGGTTTATATCCAGGCAAATTCCCTTTATGATATCTTCTTTGTAATAGCCGCCGTTTACGTTATCTATTTTTAGTAGATTCATCTCTTTTAAAATCTTTTTCCTTTTTTTAGAAGAATGATAAATACGGGTGCACCGATTATCGCGGTAATTACGCCGATGGGAATTTCAACCGGCGTAAAAAGAGTGCGGGAAAACATATCGCAAATAACCATAAATATCGAAGCAGCTAGGCAACTGGTAGGAATAAGGACTTTGTGGTTAGGCCCGACAATTATACGCATCATATGAGGAATGATCAGCCCTACAAATCCGATGATGCCGCAGATGCAAATTAGGCTAGCGGTAATTAAAGCAGTAATAACTATTAAAATTTTTTTCATATTCTGTGTATTTATGCCTAAATGCATAGCTTCTTCTTCCCCTATGCTTATTGCGTTTAAATCCTGGGAGAAGATAAAAATTATAGCTATCCCTAATAATACGGGTAAAGAGACTAAAGCTATAAGCCGCCAGTCATAGACCTCAAGGCTTCCCCACAGCCACCAGATTATTTCATGCATTGCTTTCTCGCCGGATATTGATACCAAAAAAACAACTATAGAAGAAAAAGCTATAGATACGATTACACCCGAAAGAATCAATGACTTGTCAGAAATGCGGTTTCCTTCTTTGGCTAAGGTGTATACTAAAATAATACTTGCTATTGCGCCGATGAACGCGGCCAGAGGCATGTATATCCTGGAAATACCGCTGATTACGGCGATTACTGCCCCCAGGCTTGCTCCGCTAGATGTACCTAGCAAGTATGGCTCAGCAAGAGGGTTTCTTAAAATTGCCTGTAGGGCTATGCCGCAAACGCCCAAGCCGCTTCCGACCAATATCGCGGTCAGGATTCTTAAGAACCGTAGATTAAGAATAACTTGATTTTCTTTTAGTAGGAGCTTATTTATCGGAAGGCTTACAGCGCCGTTTATTAACGCCAGAATAATAACTATAAGTAGCGCAAAAAATAGTAGCAGCAATCTTTTTCGTAAATATGTGCTCATTCTTGTGGATATAATTTTTTATGAATCGCTTTTAATCCTTCGGTGATTCTTGGCCCGGGCCGCAGTAAAATATCCGGATCAATATCGTTAAATACCCGTTTATTTTTCACTGCATTAATGTTCTCCCAGCCAAAACGTGCAGTAACCAATTTAAGAGCGCTTTTCTTATCCATATAAGCCATTATTATACAATCCGGATTAAGGCTAACTATTTTCTCCGCACTAAAATTGCTGTATGGCCGCTTGACATCGTGAGCGATGTTAATACCGCCGGCTAAGGTAATTAATTCATCGATAAATGAGCCTGTTCCTGCGGTCATTAAAGGATCATACCAAATCTCAATAAATACTTTCGCCTTCTTTTGCGGTGCGATAGCTTTAGTTTTGTTACTTACGATTGCGATATCACTCTTCATTCTTTTTATTAGCCGGTCAGCCTCCCCTACTTTATTGGTAATTCGCCCAATATCACTAATGGACTTAAACAATTCTTCGATATTCTTAGGGTCAGCAACATATACTTTAAAATTAAGGCGCCGTAACTGGGCAATTACCGGCGCCTGTTCAAGGCCGGTACAGAAAATATAATCCGGTTTTAAAGAAAATATTTTTTCTAGGTTGGGGTGGCTAAAGCCGCCTACTTTTGTTTTACTTTTAGCCTGAGGCGGATAATCGCAGTAAGAACTTACCCCTACAATTTCGTCATCAAGGCCTAAGGCAAAAAGGATTTCTGTGGTTGACGGAGCAAGGGAAATGATTCGCAAATTTTTAGTTTGTGAAAAAATACTATTTGCTTGGATAATACAGAATATTGCTAAAAAAATAATCCTTGTAATTCCATATTTAATCGGTGTAATCATTTTTTAATCAGTGTAATCTTTTTCTAAAAATAAAAACCCCGACTATAGTAGTCGGGGTGCACCCTGATTTCTTTGCCCGTAAAATAAAAATTTTTAGGTTATGTTTCTCGCAAAACCTTCCGCCAAGAGCGGATCCGCCTTCGGCGGAAAAATTCTTCAATTTTTGCGGCAGGTCTTCTGACTTTCCCGTCCTTTCAGCGGTCTTCCCATCCCGAAATTATGCGAGATAGTGACGCTAAATCGTTGAAAGAATTCCCTTTCTATTTATTATAGAAAGGGCGGGATTACAGCACCGGGAGTGTCTCCGATTCCCCACCTACGCCAAGGCTTCGGCGGGCAGGCCACGGAGTTCCCTATTAAGCTCAATACGAGCACCACAAACTTTTGTTTCTAAATTTTAAAGAGCAACTGGATTATAACTTAACTATACTTCTTGTCAACTATTTTTAATTTCCGCTTATAGCTTACAGCTTGAACTTAAAACTTAAAAAATGCCCCCACCCTGACTTATATACGCTCTTCTATAATTTTTCATTTTTAATTTTGATTTTTAATTTAATAATTGCCCCCACCCTGAATCGAACAGGGATTTCAGCCTTAGGAGGGCCGCGCTCTATCCTTTTGAGCTATAGGGGCAAATATAGACCAAAGACCTATTTATTATATAAAAATAACCAATAACCAAGAGACAAGCTCCAAACAAATTCCAATAACCAATGACCAATATCCAAACAAAATCTTAGCTTGGTTATTGAATATTGGCAATTGGTGATTGTTTGGTTATTGTATCTTGGAGCTTGGTTATTTAATAAAACTAGTTTGGTCCAATTTAGAACTTTATTAAAGAATATACGGGGTATTCTTTAAATTTATCTCTGCCTTTGAGGTCGGTTAGCTCGATAAGAAAGGCTACGGCTATGATATCGCCTTCCAATTTTTTCGCTAAATTAATTAACGCAAGGGCGGTTCCGCCTGTAGCAAGTAGGTCGTCTAGGATTACAACCTTGGAATGGGCAGGAAAAGCGTCTTGATGAATTTCTAAAGAATCCTCGCCATATTCTAAAGAGTAGGTGTGGCGATGGGTTTTGTGCGGCAACTTACCTGGCTTACGAACAGGGACAAAGCCACAACCTAGTTTATAGCTTAGAGCACCGGCGAAAATAAATCCTCTTGCTTCGGCAGCGAGGATGTAGTCTATTTTTTTATCTTTAAGTATTTTCGCTAAGCCGTTAATGGCTGCCTTAAATGCTTTTCTGTTATTAAGAAGCGTGGTTATATCTCTGAAAAGAATACCCTTTTTCGGAAAGTCGGGAATACTTCGGATATGTTTTTCTAGTTTCATCGCGCCTCCTTTAGTTATACCTCTAAGTCCTTTTTTTGTTCCTCGAGGGCATATTTTTTAAGCTTATTTAGCGCATCCTTTTCGATTTGCCTCACTCTTTCTCTAGATACATTTAAAGTCTTTGATACCTCTGCAAGAGTGTGAGGTTTACCATCAGTTATTCCAAAACGTAAATCTAATACTTGTTTTTCTCTCTCGGTAATAAAATCAAGAAGGTGTAATATTCTTTCATGGTTGAAAAATTTCTCTACTTCCTTATTTGTGTCAGCATAGTCTTTACTTTGGATGAAATCTCCTAGCTGCGATTCTCCGTCTTCACCCACTGGAGCTTCTAGGGATGCTTTTTTTTGTATCCACATCTCTATCTCCCCAACTTTATCAGCATGAATTTTTAAGCGCACTGCAATTTCGCCTCTGGTGGGTTCTCTTTTGAGTTTTTGGCGTAATTCCTCATGCATTTTTTTATATTTCGAAATGAATTCGCTCATATAGACCGGGATACGAATTGTTTTTCCCTGGTCAATAAGTGCCCTTGATATTGCTTGTCTTATCCACCAGGCAGCATATGTTGAAAATCTAAAGCCTTTGCCAACATTAAATTTGTCAATAGCGCGCATTAGCCCAATATTTCCCTCAGCAATTAAATCCATAAGCGGAAGGTCGAAATGGTTGTAGTGTTTAGCAATGTTAACTACTAACTTGAGATTAGCATTAATTATTTTACGGCGAGCTTCTCTGTTTCCTCTTTTTGCTTTTCGGATAAGGGTTCCTTCTTCTGATTTTGAAAGAAGAGAAATGTTTTTAATCTTATCTAAATATGCTTTGATTGCTTCCATAGATTGATTACTTTTTTGCTGGGTTTTTTATTGTTTTTTCTTTTAATACTACTTGCGCCGCAGCAAGCCTTGCTATTGGTACCCTGAAGGGGGAACACGATACATAGTTCATTCCTACTTTATGGCAGAATTCTACTGATTTAGGCTCCCCCCCATGCTCTCCGCATATACCGACTTTTAGGTTGGGACGGGTTTTACGTCCGCGCTGTATCCCCATTTCTATCAATTGGCCTATACCTTGTTGGTCAATGGTTTGAAAGGGATCGTCAGAGAGTATGCCTTTTTTGATGTAATCGGGTAAAAATCCTCCCATATCGTCGCGCGAAAAACCAAAACCCATTTGCGTAAGGTCGTTGGTGCCGAAAGAGAAAAATTCCGCTACCTTGGCAATTTCGTCAGCTGTAAGGGCAGCGCGAGGAATTTCAATCATTGTACCGTACATCATTGGGATTTTCTTTAGCGAATATTTCTTAAGCACTTCGCTATAGATTTTTTCAACAATTTTTAGCTGGTCTGATAATTCGGTTACGGTGCTGACAACCGGAATCATAATTTCCGGCTCAACTTTTTTACCTTCTTTTAGAAGTTCTGCGGAGGCTTCTAGTATTGCCCTGATTTGCATTTCAGTTATTTCGGGGTAAGTTATTCCTAAACGCACGCCGCGATGGCCCATCATGGGGTTACTTTCGTGAAGCGCATCCGCACGTTTCGTAAATTCATCCGAGCTTATTCCTAAGCTTTGCGCGAGCTCTTTTTGCTGTTTTTCGTCGCGCGGAACAAATTCATGTAACGGCGGGTCGATCATACGGATCGTTACCGGTAAACCCTCCATAGCCTCTAAAGTGCCTTTTATATCTGCTTTAGCGTAAGGAAAAAGTTCGTCAAGCGCTTTTCTTCTTTCGTCCTCAGTCTTAGAGACAATCATTTTACGCAGTAAAAATAGCGGTTGCTCAGCGCCTTTGCCGTAAAACATATGTTCTGTTCTGAATAGGCCGATACCTTCAGCGCCAAATAAGCGCGCTTTTTTTGCATCTTCCGGAGTATCTGCGTTAGCGCGTATTTTAAGCCTACGTATGCTGTCACAGATCTTTAGGAATTCAAATAGTAACTTATTTTCTTCAGAAGCATCTATCATTTTTAATTGCCCTTCGTAGACATTGCCTTTTGTGCCGTTTAAAGTAATCCAAGCACCTTCTTTAAGGGTTTTATCGTCTACTTTTAAAGTCTTAGCTAAAGCCTCTACGTGCATAGCGCCACAACCAACAATACAGCATTTACCCCATCCTCTTGCAACTAAGGCGGCGTGTGAGGTCATACCGCCCCTTGCCGTAAGAATTGCTTGGGCTGCGCGCATGCCTTCCACGTCTTCTGGGTTTGTTTCCTCCCTGACTAAGATAACTTTTTTTCCGGCCTTTGTCCAGTTGACTGCCTCAGCTGCGGTAAAGACAATCATGCCTGTTGCTGCGCCAGGACCTGCGGGAAGGCCTTTAGCTATAGGTTTACGGCTAGCTTCTTCTTTAGGGTCAATTATAGGATGAAGTAGTTCGTCAAGCTGGCTGGGTGTAACGCGTAAAACTGCCTCTTCTTTTTTAATAAGTTTTTCTTTAAGCATATCTACTGCCATTTTAATCGCGGCAGGGCCGTTACGTTTACCCACGCGGCATTGCAGCATAAAGAGGCGCCCTTTTTCAATAGTAAACTCGATATCAAGCATATCGCGATAATGTTTTTCAAGCCTATTCCTGATATCAAAGAGTTCGTTGTAGACCTTAGACATTTTCTTTTCTAAGCTAACCAATTCTTTGTTATGTTCGCTTTTTGAATACTCGTTTACGGGCGCTGGCGTACGAATTCCTGCGACTACGTCTTCGCCTTGGGCGTTGATAAGGTATTCGCCGTAAAAATTATTCTCGCCGTTACCGGGGTTTCTGGTAAACGCAACCCCTGTGGCGCTGTCTTCACCCATATTGCCAAAGACCATTGTTTGAACAGTAACAGCCGTTCCCCACTCATCAGGAATATTTTCGATTCTTCGGTATGATATTGCGCGTTTACCGTTCCAGGAAAGAAATACCGCGGAAATGCCTCCCCAGAGTTGTTCTCTGGGTTCATCCGGAAAGTCTTTCTTTAATACTTCCTTAATTTTCTTTTTAAACGAAGAGCAAAGCGTTTTTAGGTCCGAGGCGCCTAAGTCAGTGTCGCTTTTTGCTCCCTTTTGACTTTTCATTTGCAGCATTATTTTTTCGAGTTGTTTACGTATGCCTGATTCATCGTTCCCAGGTTCGATCCCGGCGGCCTTTTCCATTACCACGTCAGAGTACATCATAATAAGACGTCGATATGCGTCGTAGACAAATCGTTCGTTTCCCGTTTGTTTGATTAGCCCGGGTATAGTTTTTTCCGTAAGGCCTACGTTTAAAACTGTTTCCATCATTCCCGGCATTGACTTACGCGCTCCAGAGCGCACAGAAACCAGCAGAGGGTTATTGACGTCCCCGAATTTTTTTCCCATCAAAACTTCTACGCGTTTTAAGGCTTTCTCAACTTCTTCTTTTAAGCCCTTAGGGTATACGCGCTTATTATCGTAATAATATGTGCATACTTCGGTAGTAATGGTAAAGCCAGGCGGAACAGGCAAGCGCAGGTTTTTGTGGCCAGCCATTTCTGCTAAATTCGCGCCTTTGCCGCCTAACAAGTTTTTCATGCTTTCGTTGCCGTCAGCTTTGCCGTCACCGAAGAAATAAACCCAGTTAGAAACTTTCTTCCCCAGAGAAACTTTTTTGTTTCTAACAGGGTAAACATATTTTTTCGCCATGGTGCCTCCTTTAATGAGCGCACAACTTATGGCAGTTACTGCGAACATAAGTTGTTTTGCGCGAATTAAACCCCACACCCAGCAGTATACCTAAAAGCTGCAGTATGTGTAGTTTCATCTTGTTTATTTTGAACATTCTTTCATTTCCCCACCCTATCTGGGTGTGGGGTAAACTCAACTACCCAGCAGGGTGTCCTGTCCCATTTCCTAAATAGAAAACATCAAGGTGTGGGACGCCCCGAACCTTAATATCGTTATTTAGGGTAACGGGGCTGTTGGACTAGGGGCTTACTTTGTAAGTCCAAGTTTCATTTAATTTGTCATTAATAAATTCTAATAGTCTATTTGTATCAATTCTTTCTTGCTGCATCGTATCGCGATTTCTTACGGTAGCTTTATGGTCAGCAAGGCTTTCTACATCTACGGTCACACAAAAGGGTGTTCCGATTTCGTCTTGCCGCCGGTAAAGTTTACCGATTGCGCCGGTATCATCGTATAAAGCAGGCAATTTATTTTTTATATCATAAAAAATTTTTTTTGCAAGCCCTACTAATTCAGGCTTATTTTTTAATAAGGGAAATATTGCCGCGCAATACGGAGCAAGGTTTGGTTTTAGTTTTAGGACAACCCTGATTTTTTCGTTTACTTGCTCTTCATTATACGCATCGCTAATGGCCGCAAAAAAAGTTCTATCTACCCCCGCTGATGGCTCAATAACAAAAGGCATAAACTTTTCCTTAGTTTCTGCGTCAAAATAAGAAAGGTCTTTTTTGCTTACCCGTGAATGTTCTTTTAAATCGAAGTCTCCTCTATTGGCTATGCCTTCTAATTCGCTCCAGCCAAAAGGAAAATTATATTCTACGTCAGTACAAGATTTGGCATAGTGTGCAAGTTCGTCTTTTGCGTGTTCTCTCAAGCGCAAATTTTCCTTTCGTAAACCTATTTTTTCTACATAAAATTCAAATCGTTCCTTTACCCAATATTGATAGAATTTATCTGCATCATTGGGATTGACAAAATACTCTATTTCCATTTGTTCAAATTCTTTCATGCGGAAGATAAAACTGCCTGTGGTAACTTCGTTACGAAAAGCTTTGCCTATTTGAGCAATGCCTAAAGGAAGCTTTTTATGGGTAGTATCCATGACATTTGCAAAGTTAGTAAATATTCCTTGAGCGGTTTCCGGCCGTAGATACCCATAGCAGGGTTGGTCTTCCGTCGCGCTTACGTTAGTTTTTAGCATTAAGTTGAATTTACGGGGTTTATTTTTCTGGGTATCGATTTGCGCGCCGCATTCCGCGCATTTATATAAATTATCGCCTATCTTTTCTATCTTATCTATGCGGAATCTTTTTTTGCATTTTGGGCAATCAACTAATGAATCCGCAAAGCCCTCTAGGTGCCCGGATGCCTTAAAGACATCTTCATGCATAATTATGCTACTATCCAGGCCTACTATTTCTTCCCGTTTTTCAACATAAGTATTCCACCAGATATCCTTTATCCTTTTTTTAAGTTTTGCCCCCAGCGGACCATAATCCCAGATACTGGAAAGTCCTCCGTAAATTTCAGAACCGCCAAAGATGAAGCCTCGTCTTCGGCACAGTGAAACAATTTTTGCTAACTTGTCTTCCGCCATAATTATTAGACTATATTCTTAACCTAAATCGGCAGGCCAGCTTGATGCAGACGGCTGCGTTTCGCATCAACCCTAAGTATGCGTGAAGGGGGTTGATTAGTTAAGGCTTTTAATTATACCTCAAAATTTGAATTTTTTAAGAGAAATCTTTAGAGATACGCTAAATAAAAACAGTATCGGGATAAGGCTATTTCTCGTTAATGACCTGTATGTCTGAGGGGGTGTTTGCGATAATCTCAGGGCCATGATAGTTTTTTATCCTACCGCTGACTTCAACAATTTTACCTTTGTAGAAAGTAAGCGGATCTATTCCTTTATTGTAGAAATATTTAAATGAATTAGCAAAGATTACGATTTTAAAATTTTCCTTGGGGCTTTTACCGAAATATAGCAGAATGCATTTTTTAGTTTTACGAGCATAGGCTACGCGCCCTTTTATCGTACGTATTTGATTGAGATGGCGATTCGCCTGGGCATGGTCAATCAATTCGTATGCGCCCCATAGGCCGCGTTTATTCTGACGCGCTTGTTTTTGTAATAGGACAAAGAAATCAGTATATTTTACGTTGGGAGGTATGGTGTAGATAACGGCAAACCCATCCTCCACTAATTTTGCGTTTATAAAAACATTATCTACGAAACAATATCCTAGGAGCCTGCCGTAGACATCAGTTTTTTCCACGTCAAATTCAACCCTCACAAATTTATTTCTTACCAATTTCTCGTTAGCTTTTTTTGCTTCCAGCGCATACGGTTGCGGATGATAAATGAAACGGTTATTTTCCTTTAGCCGCATTTCCGGTGTATCTATGCCGATATAACGCAGAAGCCGGCCATTGGTTAATCTAACGGTATCTCCGTCAATGACCTCGGCTACTTTAATTTTGGAATAATCGTATGAGGGGCTACAAGAAAAAAGAAAGAATAAGAAAATGGAGCCCCACGTGCATGCACGTGGTACCTGAAACCTTTCTACGGGATTCCTTCCCACGTTGGCACGTGGGGCGGAATCCCGATGCCAGAAACCCCATTTATCCATGGGCATGCCCGTGGTCTTCTGGCTATTCGGGATAACCAGTTTTCTTTTCACTTTAGTTCTTCCACGATTTTAACAAATATTTTTTGTGCGAAATATGGTTTAGGAAGGAGGTATTTACGCGCAGATACTTTTAATTTTTGCACCTGTTCGGTGATCTGATTGATTTTTATAGTAATGTCGTGCTCAGAGATTTTTACTTGAATAAGGCCTTTAGATTCGTTGGCATTTAGGTTTTCAGCCTTCATCTCTTTTATGGTCTTTATTGACATATCCCAAAGACTACGGTACTCGGTTTTTATTTCTCCGATCGCCGAATCGCTACTTAAGGTATAACCGACCACCAGGCCTGTGCCTATCAGCACGGGAACGCAGCCGCAAATTAGAGATATAAGAATAATAAGAAATATACTTTTTTTCATTCGTTTACATGGAGAGTAACGGAAAATTTCTCCTAAAGAAATTTTCTAGAATCAGCTTAACCCTTTTAACCGGCTCACTCATCTGTTCATTTAAGGAGTGGTCGTAAGTCTTTATGGCTAAAATTAGTATATCAAACACTTTCTCTTTTCGCAAGTAGTCAAATGCAAGTTTAAGCGAAGAATCGTGCGTAAAGTATAGCGGTATATCTTGAAGGTCTTTCGCGAAATAATAGTTAAAACTTTTATTGTCAGATAATTCTGCGGCATCGATGAAAACGATAAGATCATTATCCCCCCTCTTTAAGAGGCCCAAATAATTTTCAAGAGAAGGTTCTGCTATCAGTGTTTTTAGCGATGTGTTTTCTTTTATTGCCTCGAGGACTTTTATTGCTACTGCATCATCAGCGCGCAATGAATTTCCCAGGCCTACCAAAAGAGGATTTTTATAGGCATTGATTGTGTTTTTTAGAATAAGCAGAGTGGCTTTTTCGTCATCGTCGGGAATAACGATTTTTGCCATAAGTAATTCAGCGCGGAGTTGTTCGAGATTAAAGAATCTTATACAGTTAAGATTGAGCCCTTTTGCTTCGCTGATAAGGTCTTCGCGGTCGTCGATATAGATAATACGTTCGTATTCCCTGCCGGATATTCTTTTAAGTTCTGCGTAAATTTCTTTTTCAGGTTTGAGCGATTTTGTTTTAAAAGAAAGGACCAGGCCATCAAAGAGCGAAAAAACGGTGGGGTATTTTTTGTGAAGAAAATTAAAATGCAGCTCGTTGATATTAGAGATAAGGTATATTGGATAAATAGTTCTTAGCCTATCGACAAGGTCAATTACTTCGTATTTGGGGCTAAATATGTCACACCAGATTTCGATGAATTCTTCATATTCTATCGAAACAAGGAATTCCTGCTTAAATTTTAGATAAAAATCGTATCCTGAAACTAAGCCTTTTTCAAAGCTATCCGCAAAATTATTATAAAATAAATCATGAATGATTTTTTCCGGGGAGACTCCGATTTTATTTTTTATCTTATTGAGCGCAATGCTGTAATCAAAGTCAAAGAGGACTCTTCCTAAATCAAACGCAAAACATTTCATCCGAGATTGTGCATTAGGCTGCTATAGCAATCAATAACGTTTTGTGAGACAACAGGTTATCATACATTCGCAAGGTAAGAAAAAGTTACAAAGCTTTTTACGAAATAAAATGTTTTCTCTACCACGAAATGCTTATATTTTCAATCAAATTCAATGGTGGACCCAATGAACGCGCCTGCGGCGCTCTTTGCTAACGCAAAGATTGGGTTCATATGTAATGATGGCTATGAGCTAAAGACCACTTCTCGGCGGCATTTAGGGCAAAGTATACGAAAGCGGTCAGAGCGTAGTATTTCTTTAGTGTCTTTTTTTATATTTTCGCCAACGTCAAAAATATTTTGTTGAAAGCTTAATAAGGTTGTATTCGAGGTATAAAGAGGGCCTAATTTTTTAATTGTCCAAATTATATGATCTTTACAGGCAATGGGCTCGTTACAGCATTCGCAGACAACCATTCCTTTGGTGATAGCTTGGCATAAATCCTTGCGGTTTTCGGTGGTAGAAATATCAAATTCATTGGAGAGCTTTATCCCCTCTTCGGTCGGGCAATTAAGCTGGCATTGCCCGCATTCAATACAAATATCCCAGCGTATTTCTAATACTCTTTTTAGCTCGTTATTTTGTATAATATCCTTAAAGCTAAGCGCCCCTGCTGGGCAAACATTAACACAGGCGATGCAACCTATACATTTATCTTCGTAATAGTAAGGTTTTCCGCGAAAAGTGCTAAAGGGAATATGAGGATGTTTAGGGAAATTACTGGTATAGGGCTTACTAAATAACGATTTAAGCGCGCCTTTGATTTCTCTAAGTTTTGGATATTTCATATCTTACCCGCTAAATTTAGATTTCTTTTGTTTTTTTATCGTCAGCGTATTTATCGCAAACTGATTTTTCCCAGAGCTTTACTCCCGCCATATGCGCGCCACGAGCAAGAGCATGCGCGGCAACCGGAGCAGTTAAAAGCAAAAATATTATGCATAAAAAGGCCTTTATCCCGGTGCCCGTAAAACCCTTAATAATGATGGTGCCTAAAAGAATACTACAGGTGCCCAAGGTAACGCATTTGGTAGTTGCCTGCAAGCGGTTATATACGTCGGGAAGGCGGATTAGGCCGATACAGCCAAATACATCAAAAGCCAGCCCCACTACGATAAATATATATCCAATAATTTCGTTCATCTCTTTCTCCGCCTTAAATCTCGCCTTGTAGCAAGTGGATATTATTATTCATCAAACCCTTTGCCTTCCAAGTACTTAGCCAAAGCTAACGCTCCGATAAAACTCTGCAGTGCCCAGGCAATTGCAATATCAATATACCAATCTCTTGCAGTGGAAATACTTAGAATGGCGCAAAAGCCTACAATCAAAATACCAATAGTATCTATAGCTACTGCTCGGTCAGCCGCAGTTGGACCGCGTATTAGCCGCAACAAACATAGGCCGAAGCACAGCATCAGGATAAAAAAACAACGCGAAAGTATTGGCGATTGCCAGCTTAGCAGTGACGGCAACGGGTAAAAGCTGACAAAAACTAATATCGCGGATATAGCTAATAGCCCCAAGAACCAGCTAAGGTATTTATATTTTGTTTTCATTATTCAAAAATCTTTTTTAAAACTTTCTCAAACGTATCTACAATCAATTGTGTTGCCTTTTGTGAATCTTGGGATTTAACGTCAATCCAATGGATATAAAGAATGCCCTCTTTAGACTTTATGTCTACGCAAAGAGTGCCGGGCGTAAGCGTAATGGAGTTTGCCAGAAAAGTAAGGGCAGTATCGGATTTTAACGTTGTTTTAACCTTGACAATACCGGGGTTGATGGGTAATCTCGGATCACTTACCCTGAAGGCCACGTCAATATTTGCTTTAAGGCATTCCCAGAGAAATAACGGGACATAATAAGCAAACCATAAATATCTAGTGAGGTGGCCAAAGTGATGCGGCCTGCGGCTAAACATATCTCCGGTGAACATAGCAACAAACCCTGCTACGAAAATACCCACTAAAGCGTGGGCATAGTCAAGCGGCCAGCCTAAAAGCATCCAAATAATAAAACCTAAAATGAATAATACAATTTTGCTTTTCATTTTAGAGCCGCATCAAAAACTATTCCGGCATAACTTTTGCCTTCCAGCACTGTTTTAACGGCGCCGTCAAGGAAAAACTTAAAAGACGGCAATAATAAAAGTCCGCCAAAAATACATATTATGGCTAAACAAATCATAGATAGCTTCATGGCAAAAGGGACTTCTTTAATATTTTTATATTTTTCTTTCATTTTGCCTAAGAAGGCAAACTTTTGCACTTTCATAAAACTTGCTAAGGTTAAAATAGAGCCAATCACTGCCGCAATCGCATAACCAATATGGCCTTTTTCCACACAGGCTAAAATAATGATAAGTTTGCTCCAAAACCCATTAAAAGGCGGGATTCCCGCGATAGACATTGAGGCAATTAGATTCGTATTAGAAGTTGTGGGCATTTTTTCTTTTAGGCCAGCCATTTCTTTCAGTTCGCGCGTTCCCGTAGCATAATCTATTGCCCCGGCGTTTAAAAAAAGCAGCGATTTAAATATGGAATGGTTAAAAAGATGAAATAGGCCGCCCAATATCCCTAGGGGCGTGCCTAAACCAATGCCTAAAACTACATAGCCAATTTGGCTTATAGAGTGATATGCCAGCAATCTTTTTAAGTCCCACTGGGAAAGCGCTAAAATTACTCCCACCAGCATTGAAAGTGCGCCCAGGAACATTAAGGTTGATAGAAAACTACTAGTTACACCAAGAATATTAAAGAAAATACGCACTAAGGCATAAATGCCCAAAGCCTTAATCAACACGCCTGAAAGCATAGCAGAAATAGAGGCAGGCGCAGAAGGGTGCGCATCAGGAAGCCAGGCATGAAAAGGTACCAGCGCTGCCTTTAACCCAAAACCCATTAAAAAAAGCACAGATACAAAAGGAACAAGCCAAGTATTTGGTTTCGCGCTTAAAATCTGCGCCATATCTGCCATATTCAGGGTGGAAGTAAAGCCGTATAAAAACGCAATTGCGATGAAAATGAAACTGGAAGCAACCGAGCCCATAATCGTATATTTAAAAGCTGCTTCGAGTTCCTCTGCCTCAGTGCCGAAAGCGACTAAAGCGTAGCTCGCGATTGAAGCAATTTCTAAAAAGACAAAGAGATTAAATAAGTCTCCGGTGACAATTAAGCCGTTCATTCCGGTCAGCATCAAGAAAAACAAAGTATAAAACTTGGGCTTATCCGTATATTTTTCCATATAGCTCAGCGAATATATACAAACAAAGAAAGCAACCAAATTTACAGTAATCAGCATAAAGCTGCTAAGGCCGTCTAAGACCATACAAATACCAAAAGGCGGAAGCCACCCGCCAATTTTATAAACGAAAACAGGGTTACTGCGTAAAATATACAGGCTGTAAAAAGAAAGAAGCATCAGCAAAAAGCAGGAGAGCGCTGAGAGCGAATGGACAAAAGGGCGTTTTAGGTATCTGCCTAAAAGAGAAATCAAAAAGGCGCAAAGTAACGGTATAATTACAAAAAAAGGAATAATGTTTGCGTTATGCATTTAACCTTTAAGTTTTTTTATTTTTGTGATATCAAATGTGCCGTATTTTTCATAAATCCTGACCGCGATAGAAATAACTAAAGCCGTAACCCCTAAACCGATAACAATCGAGGTGAGCACTAATGCTTGAGGAAGCGGGTCAACCATATTTAAAATGTTTTGATCTTGCGCAGCGATGGGTGCGCGGCCGTGCATGCGATAACCCAATAAAACAAAAAATAGGTTCATGGAATATTCTATGATTCCCAAGCCTATGATTATTTTAACCAGGTTGCGTTTGCGTAACACCCCGTAAAGGCCCACGCAAAATAAAGCTAAACACAAAAGATAAAGGCTCATTATTTTACTCGGCTGCCTCCAGCGCTATTGACCCGTAAAAGTAGTCGCATGGGGGTCAATCTTCTTTCTTTACTCCTCCCGGTATTATTAACGCTAAAAATATCGCAAATAGCCCTACCCCCACTTTTAAGCCAATTGCTATATTACTTAAGGGAATAGTTCCGGCGCTAAACAAATTAAACGGTTTTCCTTTGCCGATGACGTTTAGAAAAAATGATCCTCCTAAGAATCCCAATAAAGCTATGGACAAGAACATCAAAGCAGCGATACTTTCTAAGTTGGAGGCGATGTTTTTAGTAATCTTACTTAGCGCCACTTCCTTGCCAAAAGCAAGCGTAAGGTGCACAAAAGCAAGAGCGATAATTACGCCTCCCGCAAATCCGCCCCCTGGAGAGAGATGGCCGTGTAAAACAATATAAATGCCAAAAATAAGTATCAAGCCTATGGTTAGGCGCGTAATTGTCTTTACAATCAAAGACATTCCGGTTTTAGGATTATCAATCATCTTCGGTCTCCTCTATTTTTTTCCTTCCCGGCCGGCGCAAAACCGCCATAATGCCGATTACCGAAGTAAATAATATTGTGGCTTCGCCTAAGGTATCATAGGCTCTAAAATCCAGGATTACAGCCGTAACTAAGTTTGCTGCCCCGGTTTTACTAACTCCTTCTTCTAAATATTTCTTTACCACCCTCATTATGGGGTTGCCAAAGGCCGGCAGCTCCCGCAGCGCATTATAGGCGAAGAAAAGAAATACTGCGATGAACACTAAAGTTGAAAGTGTGTTAAAGATCCAACGTCCTTCAATAGTCAAAGGCAAATCTCTATTGATGGTTGCGCGGATTAAAATAATCAAACAAAGAATCTCCACTACTAACTGGGTAATTGCTAAATCCGGCGCCTTTAAAACCAAGAAAGCCAAACACAATGCAAAACCTACAGCGCCTACGGCAATTACGCTAGACAATAGGTCTTTAACTTCAATTGCCACAATCGCAGCGAAAATCATAAATAATAATAATATGTGTAGTTCCATACAGATTTATTTTAACAGCATAAAAAATAAGCCGATCATGCCTAAAAGCGTCCAGACTAAATAAGTCGGCAAAACGCCGTTATGCAGATACTGGAAAAACCTGCCTATTGCGAAAACAAAATTCGCGCCTTGTTCGTAAATATCAAAGAATTTCTCTTCTGCCAGCCGATAGATGCTTTTTAATATTCTTAATTCTTTTATTGTATTATAGAAATCCGCAATTTTAACTTCCTCATTTACCGCTAACTCTTCACCGCCGGTAAAAGAAATCGTTGTCCGGGGCTTTGAGGCTAGTAATCTAAATACGGCCAGTCCTATTATAACTCCGAGGATGATTAGATTTGTTGCCAGAGTGGGTTTCCACAAGCCTATCGAAGAAAATCCGCCCACGCTTTTATGGATGAATACTAAAATAGTCGAAGAGGCAAATATTCCAAAAATTATGCAAAGCAGCGAAAGGATAATAGGAGAGATTAAAAGCCCAAAGCTAACTTCTTTTGTTTCTTTTTTCGGATTTCCTAAAAATACCCCGTAATTTAATTTTAAAAAAGAAGCAAGGGTAAGCCCAGAGCCAATTAAAGCCATAATTAAAGATAAGGCAACGATTAATTTCATAACCGGGGTGCCTGCCGTCTTCATGAAATCTATTAAGCTTTGGTAAACCATCCATTTGGATATAAAACCGTTTAAAGGAGGGATTCCTGAGATAGAAAAAGAAGCGATTAAGGTCGCAATAAAAGTTATTGGCATAAACTTGCCCAAGCCGCCAAGTTGTTCCAGCTCGCTTGAGCCTGCTTGCTTTTCTACGTTTCCTGCGCATAAAAATAAGCAGGATTTATATATGGCATGGTTTATCATATGAAACATTCCCGCGGCTATCCCTAAGGGCGTAGCAGTTGCTATCCCCAGCACCATATAGCCAACCTGGGAAACCGCGTGATAGCCTAAAAGTTTTTTTATGTTATGCTGTACAAGCGCCATCATTACTGCGCAAATTATGGTCAGTGCCCCTAAAACCAGAAGAATAATTTTTGCGTTATTATCAAGTATAAATACGTCCTTAACTACTCTAATCAAAAGGTATATTCCTAAAAGTTTATCTAATGAGGCGGGTAAATACGCTACTACCGGGGCAGTTGCGGCTTCAGCAGTTTCAGGCACCCAGCTATGAAAAGGCATACAGCCTGCTTTGGCAAAGCAGCCGATGACCACAAAAAGGAAAGAAAGCAAAGAAAGCGGATTGTTTATGATAAGGAGTCTGTCGCCGATAGAATTACTCGTGGTTAAATACGCGTAAAGCAAGAAACCAAGAAGTAAAAAACCGTCGCTACCGCCGACAATGATAAATGCTTTTTTGGAAACTTGGGCTGTGTCTTTACTAGTGTCAGAATAAAGATTAATTAATTTAAAAAGCGTAAGCCCAAGAAATCCCCAAAAAATAACAATAGCAATCAGGTGTTTACTAAAAACAACCCCTAAAGAGGCTATGGCGGTAAGTAAAAACCAGCTATAGTAC
Organism: Candidatus Omnitrophota bacterium; assembly: GCA_030692055.1. The sequence continues at coordinate 24,513 of JAUYCY010000124.1, forward strand.
TCTAACCTGCGCGTTTTTATTGATGCGGTAGAATAGATAAAAACAAGAACTGTAAATAATAAGACAAAAAATCCTACTAATTTAGAAAGGGAATCGTAAATTAAAATATCATTAACGCCCATATTCTTTCTTTAGTTTTTCTGTTTTCTCCACTGATAGCTTTATGAGGTCATCGCCTTTTAAAATCTTTTCTCCGGTTTTTAAAAAAGCTGCGCTTCTTTCTGTGCAGCAATAGCAAGGATCAACCGCTGCCAAGGTTATTGCAGCATCAGAAATGGTATATCCGGGAACCGTTGCTAGATTAGTAGCGACATTTACAAAAGACGGTGCGCGTACCTTATGACGCACCGGCCGGTTTGTTCCGTCGCTTCTCACATAATGGAAACATTCGCCCCGCGGTGCCTCTACCCTGCCTATGCCTTCACCTATAGGTATGTCTCTAACCTCCGCTTCGATTTCTCCTTTAGATATCTTTTCTAAACATTGTTCGATTATTGAGCACGATTCAAACATTTCTAAAACACGCACAATCAGTTTTGCGTAAATGTCGCCTTCTTCTTGTAGAATTACCGACCATATAACTTTATCGTAAAGTGCATAAATATCATCCCTTCTTACGTCAATATTTATACCGCTTGCTCTTGCAGTGGGGCCAACTGCGCCAAAAGATATAGCTTCTTCTTTTGTAAGAACACCTATGCCTTTGGTTCTTTTTTGTATCACCGGATCGTCTTCGACAACTTTTTGAAACATTTTTAATATAGGATACAATTCTTTTATTATTTTTTTTATCGTAGGATAGTTACTCTCTTTAATATCCCGCCTTACTCCTCCTACTTTCATCATCGCATAATTTTGGCGATTTCCTGAAATTAGCTCAAATAAATCTAAAATTGGCTCTCTTGCTTTCCACGCCCACATCCAAACAGTATTATATCCGAGAAAATGTCCGGCTAAACCTAACCATAATAGATGGGAATGTAACCTTTGCAGTTCATCAATAATCATTCTGATGTAGTGTGCTCTTTCAGGAATATTTATGCCCAATAAATCTTCCACTGCTAATACATAGGCGAAAGGATGCGATGTTGAGCAAATACCGCATATCCGTTCTACCAGATACGGTACCTGGTCCCAGTGTTTCGCTTCGGCAAGTTTTTCAATGCCGCGGTGGTTGTAGCCGATTTCTATTTCCAGCTCTATAACTTTTTCACCCTCTACGATTAGCTTAAAAAATTCCGGTTCTTCCTGTAGGGGGTGATAAGGTCCGATAGGAACTATTTTTCTTTCACTCATTTTTACTATCCTTATTGTAATTTTTTCTCAGGGGGAATTTATCTTTTGGCCAGTCTTCAGCCAATAGAAGGCGTTTTAAATGCGGATGGCCGTTAAAATTTATTCCCAGCATTTCGTAAAGTTCTCTTTCTACCCAATTCGATGCCTTAAATAAGTCGCAAAGCGAATCAATTTCAGGGTTCTTTCGATTTTCGAGGAAAATCCTCAAATTAAAAATTTCCCCTGTTTTATCGGCGCTAAAATGATAAATAAGCTCAAAATTAGTTTCATTGTCAATGCCGGTTACGGTGGATAGCCGCATTTGCATTTGCCGGTAAAGAATCCGCGCCACTTCTTTTAGGTCATTTTTATCAATGGTTACGTAAATTCGCTTAGGGTTCTTTACGACCCATTCTTTTATTTTTTTTCCAAGTTTTTCTTTTACTTCTTCTTTAATCATTTTTATTTCTTATGCGTTAATTTTTCTATAAGTTTAACAATGCCAGCGATAATTGCTTCTGGTTTTGGGGGGCAGCCTGGAATATAGACATCTACCGGAATAATTTCATCTAAGGGGCCAATTGTGTTATAGCTATCTTTAAACATATGCTGCGAGCATGGGCAGGTTCCCACAGCTACCACAAAGCAAGGTTTCGGTGCTTGTGTATGTAGCCTTTTTAATATCGGTGCTGATTTTTTATTCATCGCTCCGGTTACTAACAAAACATCGGCGTGCCGAATACTGCCGATAAGCTGCATGCCAAAACGTTCAATGTCAAAGCGCGGAGTAAGGCAGTCAAGGATTTCAATATCGCAGTTGTTACAAGAGCCGGCGCTTGCGTGAAAAACCCAGAGTGATTTTGTTAAGATTTTTTCCTTTAAACCCACTAAGACCCCTTTATCGCAAGTATTATTCCGATAATTCCCAAAGGAAAAAGCAGGAACCAGAAAAACGCCAAAATATCTTTTATGCGTAGGCGCGGATTAACGTTCTTTATCACAGAAACCAATAAGATAATTATTATATATTCAACAAGCAGCCATAAGTATTTATAAAACGGATTAGGAGCTGCGATATGCGCGAATAAAGAGATTATAAACAACGGCAAAGAAAAGTAAAGCAGCAATTTTGATAATTTATAGAACGCCAAAAGCGGGCCGGAATATTCAATCATTGTTCCGGCAATTATTTCTTGTTCTGCCTCAGCCGCATCAAAGGGAACGATACAGAGCTTTGCCTGAAGATAGAAAATAGCCAGAATAAAACCTATTAAGCCAGACCAACTTTTGATGTGAATACTTTGAGCCTGCTGCGTTTGGGCAATATCCGATAAAGTTAAGCCGCCGCCGGATTTGATTATAACAATTACGATGCTGATTATAAAAACAAATTCGTAAGCAAGCATAATTTTCGTTTCTCTTGCCGCGCCGACTAGGGCTAAGGGATTGCGAGAAGAAAATGCCCCCAGAATGATAAAAAGTGAAGGTATCACAAGAAGATAAAGAATAACTAATATATCTCCGACAGAGTTTTTATTAAAAAAGTAGTTTTCTACTACCATTAAACTAAAAAGGGAAACCGCAGAAAAACTTATCAGGGGAGAAATAATAAACAGAGTTTTTGACGCGCCATGCGGTATAATTGTTTCTTTAAAAAATAATTTTGCGACATCAATAAAGCTTTGATACCAAGGCGGGCCAACTCGATATTGGAAACGCGCAGTAAGTTTTCTTTCCAACCACCAGCCCATTCCTCCTGCCAAAAAAGAAAATACCAATCCCGGAAGAATTAAGTAATTTATAAATGCTGTCATTTCTTTTTATATAAAATCTTATCGTCCAAAAACCACTTCTTTGAATGTTTAACCGCCAGCATTTCTGACACCAGATAAATTCCTTGAGTAATATCTTCAGTTTCTATTTCCTTGATTTCTATCGCCTTGTATGGGCAGCTTTCTATGCAAATAGTTTTACCTCTGCCTATGCAGTAATCACATTTAGAATCAAAATATTGTAAAAAATCAGGAAAAATAACTCCGAATGGGCAGGCAATACTACAGGTTTTGCAGTCTGTGCAAAGCATCTTTGCTCTTTTAAGAACGCCGTTATCATCCTTTTTTAGTGCCTTATGATAACAAGAATTAACGCAAGGTGCTTCTTCGCAACGGTGACAAATAAGTGAAAAAGTAGCTAATTCGCGCACCGAGGTTATGCCGTTGTTTTGTGGATGATAGATATAACTACACTCTACCACGCATTTTTCGCACTTATCGCATTTCTCTAGATCAATAAAAATCTTTCTCATTTTATTTAACACAGATAGTCACAGATGTTAATCTGTACGCATCTGCGGTGTTTATCTCGTGCTCATCTGTGGAGTTAATCCCATATATCCCACATATCCTTAATATCTTCAAACTTAAATACCGGGCCATCTTTGCAAATGTAGTATTTGCCAAGCCGGCAATGACCGCATTTGCCTAAGCCGCAACTCATATTTTTTTCCATAGAAAGATATATGTTATTGGGCAAAATTTCTAAATCCAATAGTTTCAGGGTGACAAACTTCATCATTATCGGTGGCCCGCAGACAATGCCGATTGCTTCGTTGAATTTAAGCGAAAGATTATCTAAAATGGTGGTAACTATACCAACATTTCCTTTCCAGGAAGCATCTCCTCTATCAATTGTTAATCTGAATTCTACCTTTTTAGGTTTCTTAAGCTCTTCAATCAGATACTTGTAGACAATATCCTGCGGGCTGCGTGCGCCATAACAAATAATAATTTTTTTAAAATCATTGATACGGTTATAAAGGGCGTAAATCAAAGAACGCAAAGGCGCCAGCCCCACTCCGCCGCCAACTATTAGGAGTTCTTTGTCTTTGAAGGCATCTAGGGGATAGCCGTTTCCGTAAGGTCCGCGCATCCCTAAAGTGTCACCTGCTTTTGCGTTGTGAAAAAGTTCTGTAACTCGGCCTACTTTCATAACGGTAACTTCAAACTCATCACTTCTATTAGGGTCTGAAGAAGGAGTGAAAGGTGCTTCGCCTATACCTGGATAGGTTAATTCGATAAATTGGCCGGTTTTGAAAGAAAAGCTACTCTCCGGTTTAAAGACGAATGTCTTTATATTCGCTGTTTCGTCGATGATTTTAGTAATTGTTACTTTTTTCGGCAGATATATATCCATAATTTACGAGTTATAAGTTTTAAGCTGTAAGTTCTAAGTTTGAGCTTGAATCTTTCGACAATTCTTTAAAGATTTCTCTTAGGTCTATTTTTCCCGGACAACATTCAATACAGCGCCCGCAACCGGTACAAGCGTATGTATTTATTCTATCCGGGAAAAACTCAAATTTTTTTATATAACGGTTTCTTAAACGGTGTTCTCTGAATTTTAAAGCGTTGGCGCCGCCGGCAACTCTTGTAAAATTTTTATATTGGCAGCCATCCCAAATGCGGCCGCGTAAATATCCGTTTTCGCTTTTTGTATCGAATAAAAGAAAACAGTGGCAAGTAGGGCAATTCATAATGCAAGCCCCGCATTCGACACAGCGCGCAGCTTCCTGTGTCCAGAATTGGTTTGTGTAGCCATTTTTGATAAGGTTATAGAGGGTATTCCTTTTTGGTAGGTTTTGCGGCTTTAGCTGCTCAAGTAATTTTTCTACTATGTTTTCCCGTTTTTGTTTACGTTCAGCTAAATATTTATCGCTAACATCCGTAAATAAATTTTGATTTCTCTCTATAGTCTCTAGCCCTTTAGCGGAACCGACTTCTACCAGATAACCGTCATGGAGTGCGGAAATGTTAAGGTCAAAAAGTTTTTCAGGATACGGCTTTATCTCTAATGCTAAACAGAAACAAACTTCCTTAAATGATGTGCAGTCGCTGGAAATAATAAGGTTATTGTCGCGCATATTTTTATAGCTTGCATCTGTTTCGCCTTCCAAGAATACAAAATCCTGTATTTGCAGCGAAGTAAGATCGCAAGATTTCGCTCCGACTATACAGAAAAACTTTTTTGTTTTCGCTTGAGAGGTAAAGTAGCCATTTATGTACTCTGTGGATGAGGTGAAAAACTGGCGGATAGAAGTTATCGGCCGGTAAGAATTATATTCAAAACTTTGCGTAAAATTTTGCCAAAAATAACCCTTATCGCCGTAAGGCGCAATTACACAATATTCTCTGGAGAGGTTATTTAATAAAATAATAAAATTATTACGTTCAATAAAATAAGTGCTTTTATTCATATATTGTGAATATTTTCACAATCAAACTGAAAATAAAAAAATACTTGGTAAAGTATAGCAGTTAAATCCTGCTTGTCAAGGGATTAGGAAGAAGCTTGCGATAGCAAATTAAAAATGTCCTATTTCTAGCAAAATAGAAATGTCCTATTTTTGGTTTTTTAAAGAGCGCCTGCAAAAACTTCTTCTTTGGTGTGTTTATACCTCCTCCAAGGATGATTTGACCCAGGAATAGGAGGCTTGTATCTTTTACGCAATTGCTTCACTTTTGCTGGGTATTGAAATTTTAAGGGGACGTTCATAAGAGTATAAATCTATGCCGATACTTTTATTCTTTTATGAACGTCCCCTGATTTATTCTTTCAAGTGAGTAAAACAATATTTACGGCATTGTTACATAATAGCCCATTCTACCCATAATCGGCGATATAACATACATTGCTAAAATAAAGGAAATTATGTAGCTTAATAGTAGTTGTAAACCAGTTAATAAGAATACCACTAATAGACTTACTATTTTTATTAAATGAGGGAATGAACTTATTATAATTTTATAAGTTCCGATTACGAAAAAGATTGAGCTTAATACAAGCCCTATGCATAAAAACACTGTAGAAATTTTTGCGCTCCCGCCTGTGCCATGCATAATATCAATAACAAATCCCGTTAAATCGAAAAGTAAAAAAACAAATATCCCAAGCAGATTCAATCTAATCCACTGCATAACTCCCCTCCTATTTTTAAGGTTTTTTTAAAGAAACCGGTTTAGTCCAGCCTGGATAGAATAAACCATCCGGTAATGGTGGATTGATGATGCCAACGTCCTCTAAAATACCTCTTGTGTATGAATTAGAATTATAAGAGTCCCCTAATACAAGAGGACCGTAGTTAAGATTATTTTTATATTTATTTGCTGAATCAAAAATGTCATTAAATAACTGAATATCCGAACGTCCCTTGGGATCAGATATTTGCTTAAAAGAAGTAGAAACGGATCCTTTTCTGTCAAGGTTGTAAGGATATGACGTTAAGGTGCCATTTTTAGGACCAGCACTAATGTCGCATTCCAATTTTCCAGAATAAGGATTCCTTGTAAATCTCTTATCATTCTTAAAATAATCTTCATCGACTAAAGTGATTATGGGGTCAGCCCTTGAAACTTGAAATTATCCTTTCGATCAGTCGTTTTGTTTTTGAATTTCGTTGTATAAGGCTGTCGGCATCTTTTGCTGCCTTGCTTACAGCGGAAAAAGTAATACCAAACTTCTCCCCTATTTGCGAATTTGTTAATTGCGTAAAGCGTTTTAATAAGTATATGGC
>JAUYCY010000130.1 GCA_030692055.1 Candidatus Omnitrophota bacterium
GATTATGCTGTCTAAAGTAAGTTAAAAAGCTTAAACTAGGCAGAAAAAGATAAGAGAAACAGGCAAAACGCATAAAGTAAAGTGCGAAACAGATAAAACTAAACTACTCTTAATTTTTTAGGTAGTTTTGCAACAGCGCCCAGGACGGTTTTCTTTAACGGCTTAATAGCAAATCGCCGGATACTAAACTTGGTTTTAGCGGGGCATCCAGAGAAAATAGTTGAAGAGTATAATGTAAAATATTATGCTATAATAATACATCAAGACGAACTTAAGAAGTTACGTATTAAACCGTTATATTTAAGTAAACTTTTTATCGAATACGGGAAAAAACACGCTCACCATTATATGTATGTTGCTATTTTTAAAGCTGATGATTTTTGTAAATATATGAGTAAATAATTATGAAATACTTATTTTTCTCTCTAAGGCCAAAACACTGGGTTAAGAATTTTTTTATTTTCCTTCCTTTGATTTTTGGGCAAAAGCTATTTGTTTTAACAATTACCAGCAAAACAGTTATTGCATTTTTTCTATTCTCCCTTGCTTCCTCGGCAAGTTATCTGATAAACGACATAATTGATGTTGAAAAAGATAAGTTACACCCGATAAAAAGACTAAGGCCTATCGCCTCGGGCAAGGTCAGCTTAAAAGACGCAAAGAATAGCGCATTTATTTTATGCATCTTGGCAATTGCTTTTTCATTTATATTTAATATATATTTTGGCTGGATAGTCGTTTGCTACCTGGCATTAAATATTTTATATTCAAAAATATTTAAAAAAGAAGTTATCATTGATGTGTTTTGTATAAGCGCTTTTTTCTTTTTGCGCCTTATGGCAGGTAGTTTAATAGCAGAGGTTGAATTGTCTCATTGGATTATCATAATGATAGTGCTGCTTGCCTTATTTCTCGGATTTAATAAGCGTAGGCAAGAATTAAAAATTCTTAAACATAAGGCAATACTTCACCGCCAGGCACTTGCTAAATATAATCTGTATTTTATCGACCAGATGGTAACCGTGATTACGTCTTCATTAGTAATCTGTTATACGTTATATACGGTGGATACGAGAACCGTGAAAGAATTCGGAACTAATCATTTGCTTTATAGTATCCCATTTGTGTATTATGGAATATTTCGTTATCTGTATCTCATTCATAAAATCCGCGTTGACGGCGATCCCATCAGAGTTTTGTTTTCCGATATTAAATTAAGGATAGACTTATTGCTTTGGGTGGCTGTGTGTGTTGCGGTAATTTACCTAGGCATTTAGGTTTTACAGATTTAAGCGAGAAAAGTAATGAAATTAGCTATAACGGGCGGCGCAGGTTTTTTGGGCTATCATTTGTGTAATTGCCTTTGTAATAAATTCGATGAAATTTTTATTGTTGATATCGCTCCTATTGACCCGCGCGAATATCCACAAAATATAAAATACTTCAATGTGGATGTAAGAAACAAAAAAAGTTTAGCTCAGATATTTAAAAATGTCGATATAATAATTCATGCTGCATCAGCTCTACCTCTTTGGAAGAGGAAGGATATTCTGGATATTAATATTAATGGGACAAGAGCCGTTTTAGAGGCAGCCTTGAATAGTAATATAGAAAAATTAATTTATATTTCTTCAACCGCTGTTTACGGTATTCCCAAAACGCATCCTCTATACGAAGACAGTCCCCTTAAGGGCGTTGGGCCTTACGGCGAAAGTAAAATTGAAGCAGAAAAAATATGCCAGGAGTATGTAAAAAAAGGTATGTGCATTCTAATAGTGCGGCCAAAAAGTTTTATTGGCACAGGCAGATTAGGTGTTTTTCAGATATTGTATGATTGGATAGAAAACGGCAAAAAAATACCTATAATCGGTAATGGAAGAAATCGCTATCAACTATTAGAGGTACAGGATTTAGTAGAAGCAATATATTTACTTATTAATGCTCCCGCTATAAAAGTAAACCCCGTTAGAGAACTTCGTCCTCTAACGGGTCGTTGCGCTGACGGTGGCATTAAATCACCGTCAGCTTCTAGATATACACCACCGACTTTGTCGGTGGCTTTCTCTAACGGGGTAAATAATGTTTTTAATATTGGCGCAGAAGAATTCGGCACAGTAATGGAAGATGTTAGTGCCTTATGTGATTACGCAGGAACAGGCGCAAGAGTAATGCCTACCCCGGCCAAAGTTACAAAAATATTATTAGCAATATTTGAAAAATTAAAATTATCACCCCTTTATAAATGGATTTATGCGACAGCAGATAAAGATTCTTTTGTTTCAAATGGAAAAATACAAGCTACGTTAGGATGGCTTCCAAAATACAGCAATAAAGACGCATTAATAAGGTCATATAGTTGGTATTTAGCGCA
>JAUYCY010000013.1 GCA_030692055.1 Candidatus Omnitrophota bacterium
AAAAAAAGGAATTTAACGTATCTATTTCAGCCTGTTTGTCAAAGAACAAATGTTAATATGACCCAGCCTGTTCCGGACGGGGCTTTCTGCGAAGGCGGGTAAAATGCTCCCTAATAGTTGAGCAAAGAATTATGGGGTCACCTCAAATTTCCAACTTATCTTATCTACCGCCGATTTCAGCTTCTTATCCCGACCTATTTTCTTCTTTTCTTCTCAAGTCCCACGGCAGCCATACTGAGCGCCGAATGCTTCATGCCGAATAAGACGCCAATACAAGCATTGGGTTAAGCCCGTCTTTTTTCTTAGTAAGTACGAATTGACTCACATTAAATCTAACCCAAAATATTTTATACGGGTGTATTTAAAAGAATTAAGGCTTTTTCAAACACATCCTCTGGTTTAATCGCCTTTAAGCACAAAAAGCCTTTGGTGCAGTTATGGGCAAGGCATATAGGGCATTCAAAGGGCGGTTTATGGATATAAATTGATTTTTCTCCCAAGGGTTTCCATCTTTTTGGAGAAAGGCCAAAGTCATTACGGCCAAAAATTGATATTACGGGTATACCTAAAGCAGCGGCAATATGGACCGGGCCAGAGTCGTTAGAAATAAATAGTTTTGCTCTTTTTAGTAAAGAACCAATTTCCGCAACACTTAGATTACCCCTTAGGTCTACGACTTCGTTTTCTTTTACTATCTGTTCGCCGAAGCTTTTTTCATCTTTTGAGGTAATTATTGCTATTTTTACGCCTGCTTTTTCTTTTAGCAATCTCACTAATTTTGAGAAATATTCTTGAGGCCAGCGTTTTGAAGGGCAAGATGCTGAAGGGTGTATTACAATGAATTCTTCCCTATCCTCTATTTTGTTTTCTTTTAGTATTTTTTCAATTTTTTGCTCAGCTTCTTCTTTTATCGGGAAATACATATCTTTATCGACAACAGGTATATTCATTGCCCTTAGAATATCTAGAGTATATTCGAGCTCATGTTTTGAGCCTTCTTGTTTTGTATGCGGTATCGCCTGCGTAAGCAGCCAGCCTTTTTTCTTATTCCAGCCTACTCTTTGCGCTATACCACAGAAGAAAAGTAGTGTATGCATACGGTCAGTAGGATGTAAAATAATTGCTAAATCAAATTTTTTCTTACGTAAATAAGATGCAAACCCTATAGATTTCCAAATGCTTTTATGTTTGCCATCTTTGTCGTAGACGATAACTTCATCTAAATAGGGGTTACCTTCCGCTATATCTTTTGTATAAGGCCGGCACATAAAAGCTATGTGTGCAGAGGGGTAGAAATTACGCAGGTTTTTAATAACCGGGGTAGAAAGGATAACGTCGCCTATCCTATCGGTGCGAACAATTAAAATACGTTTTGGTATCTGCATAAACATGCTTCTTTTATGCTTAACTATACATTTTAAGCGTCGCTCGTTTTGTATAGTTAAGCTTAACTCCCCATTTCAAGCGTCGCTTGCCTGTCGGCAGACAGAACAAGCAGGTTCATTTTGGGGAGTTAGCAACCAATAGGTAATAAGGTTTGTGCTTATTCCTGATGCATCATTTTTATTACAGCACCAATTACAATTTTCGGTTCGATTTCCATACATTTATAGTCAAAATCGCAGTGAGGTTTAGCGCAAGGAACACAAGGCAATGCTTTATTCGTTATTACGCTGAATTTATCCGACCAGGGACCATACTTTAACGGGCTATTTTGGCCAAAAAGCGCAACGATAGGTACATTTACATAACTAGCAATATGTAAAATGCTTGAGTCTACGCATAAAAGCAGGCGCGCATATTTTTTAAGGAGGTAGAAAAGCTCATATAGTTTTGTTTTACCGACTAAATCAATAGTGCCCTCTGTAGATAAGATATCATTATAGAAATTGCGGTCATTTTCCTGGCCTAATATGGCTACAGGAAAATGTTTCTTTAGCCCGCGGACAGCCTCTTTTAGGTAATTATAGGGATAGCGTTTCTGCAGGGCATTGGAAGTGCACGCGATAAAAAGACATTTAGGTATTTTCAGGTTATCCCACTTCATTTTTTCTTCCTCAGTGAGAGTGAATTCGCTTTTTGTTTCACTTTTTTTTGGCGCTATTTTTTTGACTAAATCAATATAAACGTCTTTGACATGCATATTTTTTGGATATGCCCGGTAGAAAGGAGTTCTTTTACCTCCGATAAAAAAAGGCAGTAATGAATTTTTGAAGTCAACGATGATGTCGTACTCCCCCTTCAATGAGCAAGTGAATTTTATTTTCTTGTTGATACTCCAGTGCTTATCAAAAAGTATAACCTTGTTGCTAAAGTTATTCCTCTCCAATAATTCCTTAGTTCTTTGAGAAGCTATTGCGGTAATTGTGCTATAAGGGTAATTAAAGTGCAGCCTGTCTAGTGTCGGCAGGCACATCACTGCATCTCCGATATTTGTAGGAAAATTTATGATTATTTCTTCTTCCATTTTTATAGCTTTAAGCTGCCTGCCTGCCGGTAGGCAGGTAAGCAATAAACCGTAAGCCTAACCCAAAAAATACATTTGAAGAATGTATTTTTTGCCCGAAGGGCAGCTCTTTATTTTTCATAAGAAGATTCTCGTTCGTAGAAATAAAGGGCTGGGTTTCAGCCTGAGGCTGATCCGCCCTTGGCGGAAACCCAGCCGCTACCCAGCACTAATTTTCTACGTAGGGTATAACCTCTTGGAAAAATTAGTGCTGGGTTAGGGCTGCCGTAGGCGAAAAATGTTTTGTATCTTTTTGTACACAAGAGTTGTTACGTGATTGATTATGCCCCTTACGGTTATGTAACATTTCGTTTTCTAAAAGCATTTTTCGGGTTAAGCTTTAGTGGGCGTATTTGATAAGATTCTTTTTGCTTCGAGAAAAACTTCGTCAACGGTTATACCTGTCATGCAAATGTTATTTTTACAGTCTAGTTTATAGCAGGGTATTTTACAGGATATGTCTTTTTTTATAATTGTTACATATTTACCGCGAGGGGAGGTAATTTTTGACGAAGTAGGCCCAAATAAAGCTATGGTAGGTATTCCAACGGCAGCAGCTAAATGCGCGGGGCCGGAGTCATTTGATGTAAAAAGGTTCATCACTTCCATTAATGCTGCCAGCTCTTTCAAATTTGTTTGTCCGCACAGATTGTAGGATGGCTCATTCATTTGCCGAATTATTTCTTCCGACGTCACTCTATCTTTAGCGGCGCAAATAAATATTATCGCGCAGTTTAATTCTTTTACTAAACGGTCACATAGCGCAGCGAAATTTTGCGTAGGCCAACGTTTAAGCAGCCAGTTTGCCGACGCATTGATACCGACAATATACGAGTATTTATCCTGGGTTTCGGATATAATATCGCGAAATTTATCTTTAAAACGGGGGTTAATAAATACTTTTGGCATCTTATCTTTTATGAATATTCCCGTTTTTTCAAAAAGGTAAAAATAATAATCTTGACGGTGGATATCTATCGCAGGCGCTATAATTTTGTTTGTTAAAACAAAGAAATTCTTTAAACGTTTATAGCCCACGCGTATTTTAATTCCGGCAAGCATGCATATAAATGCGCGCGTAAAAGAACGGTGAATAAGAAAAGCGGTATCAAAGTTTTTGGCTTTTAGAAATTTCGCAAATTTTAACTTTTCGCCTAAATTATTTTGTATGCTTTTTTCGTCAAAAATTATTATTTCATCAACGTAAGGGTTATTTTCAAACACTTCCTTCACTCGTTCAACGCACATTACGGCCACATAAGAAGAGGGGTACTTCTCTTCTAATGCCCTAAATACGGGGGTGGTGAGTATTGCATCTCCCAGCCAGTTAACATTAACTACAAGTATACGTCTCATGTTTACATAATTAGCAATTTGCATAGCGCAAAGCGCTTAAGAAGTATATTAATTATTTATCTTTTTTATTTACGCGCTATGCGCTCTGCGCCTTGCGCTATGCCTTAATATGGTTTCTTAGGTTTCTTAAATATATTATAAAACCCGCTTAATTTACTCCAAAGCGTAAAATTTGAATCACGGTCAGTTACTTTTATCCTGCGTAAAGCAAAACGGTTTAGGTTTTTGGAAAATCCCCTATTGGTAGCGCAAGCGCATAGATAATCGGAACTTTCAACTTCTTTCATGGCTCGTTCGTCAAAGGCACCGCCGGGATAAGCAAATGTTTTTACCTTGGTTGAAAATAATTCCGTTAATTTACTTTTTGAGTCAAGAATTTCCTTTTTTAATTGCGCGTTGTCAATTTTTGGTAAGTCCGGATGCGTTAAGGTATGAGAACCAATATTTACCTTAGTATTTTTTAAGAATGCGTTTATGTCTTTTTTGGATAAGTATTCACTTCTACCAATTTTGTCAACAACTAGAAATATTGTGGCGGGGAAATTAAACTCTCGCAAGGTTTTTATTGCCGCGAGATTATCTTTGTAGCCGTCATCAATGGTTATTGCCATGAGGTTTTTGGGAATCTTTTGGTTCGCTTTTAGCATTTGGCAATAATCGTCAAGCGAAATAACGCGGTAGCCGCTTTTTTTGATAAATTCCATTTGACGATAGAAATTAGCTGGATCAACCGCAGCGTAATTTTCGACTTTATTTTTATCAAAGGAATGATACATGAGAATGGGAGTGGTATAGTTTAGATAAAGATAAAGCCAAAAAGAAAAAAACAATAAAGCCAACGCTATGGCGAATTTCTTAAGAAACCTTTTCATTTTAGTACCTTCAATGAGCAGACGATTTATGGCAGCCTACTGGCGAACATAAATCGTAGGCTACTGCCGTCTGCGAATTGAACCCCACACCCAGCAATATTAATTTAGCGATCTTTTCAAACGACCCCTTAGGGCGGTTAAAGCTTGAGCGTAATGCTTTAACCTTCTTTCTCTATCGCGGGCATTGAGTTCTGATTTATATGCTTCATAATATATAAGTTCCCACTTTTGCTTTTTATTATGTTCAGCAACTCTTCTTTCTAAATTATTTGTATATCCATAATGCAATTCATTTGTTGTTTTGTTTTTTAGCATATATATGTAATACATCCATTCTCCTTCCCATTGCTGGGTGTGGGGTCAAATTCGGCTACGCAACTTTTCTGCGCCTTTCGGCTTGAAAAGTTTCTGCCTCATTTGACCTCTCTATAAACATTTTCTGTATCAAGAGCCATCTTTTCTAAGGAAAAGCTATTTGCAGATTCTTTCGCGCGCTTAATAATCGTCTTTCTTAAATCGTTATTTCGTATCATTTCTTCTATCGCGTTTTTTAATGCTGTAGCGTCATACGTATAAAAAAGCAGCCCGTTTTCTCTGTCTTTTATGATTTCGGCAATTCCTCCGGTATTAAAACCAATTACCGCAACACCCTTGATAAACGCCTCAACGATTGTATAGCCAAAACCTTCTTTTTTTGAAGGAACAAGCAGTAAATCCGGAATATCGAGAAAATCTTTTGCTTCTAATTCTAAAAACCTCACTCTATTTTTCATTTCCCCGAGATTAAAGAATAATTTCAGCTCTCTTTCTAGGCGCCCTTTGCCCGCGACTAGAAAGTAGCTGTTACTGTATTGCGCAGCAATTAATTTAAAAGCCTCTGCAGCCAACAAGTGCCCTTTTTCTTCAGAGATTCTTCCTAAGACGCCGATGACAACATCGCTTTCTTTGAATCCGTAATCTATTTTCGTTCTCCTTTTTTCTCTAAGTTCTTCTTTGTCTACTCCGTTATATACTACGCGTATTTGGCCCTCGTCTATTTTTAGATCTTCTGATAGGTGCTTTTTTACGGCTTTACTCACCGCAATCGTTCTTAACCCGGAAAATTTATATAATTTTCGAAAAAATGTTGGGTGATGAAAACCATGGAATGTACTTATATAGGGAATATGGCAAAATTTATGAATTAAGTACCCTAGATATTGGGTTACGCGGGTATTAGAGTGGATGATTTGTATTTTTTCTTTACGGATAAAAGGTATTAAAGAAAACAGTGACATAAATATTTTTATGCTGCATATGGATTTAGTTTTTATCGGAATCAGCTTGTACGGTATATTTGCCGCAGTTAATTTGCAAAGCCATTCTCCTGACCCGCAGCCAATATAAACATTATGGCCGCGTTTCGTTAACCCCTTAGATAGATTTATCACATAACGCGAGATGCCTGCTGGGTTAAGATGCGTGCATAAAATTAGAATATTCATTATTAAAAATGATTACACAGATTCACTCATAATTATGAACTTTGAAGGATATCTTTTATTGTTTGGAATACTTCCTGAGGTGTGATTTTTTCCATACAAAGATTTTTTTCTTTTAATTTGCATTCGGGCTGATAGCAATAAGAACAGAGAAGCTCACTATGGAAAATAATCAGATTTTTGCTTTTTACCGTATGTCGTTTAGGGTCTGTAGGACCAAACAGCGCGATTGTGGGGATATCCATAGCGCAGGCAAGATGCAAATTGGCCGTATCCGGTGTTATAAAGACTTTAAGTTTGGCAATAACAGCGGGCAAGTCATTCAGAGATGTCTTTGCGCAGAGATTTATGGGCTTGGGGTAAAGATAGTTTTCAATTTTCAGCGCCGAACTTTGGGCTGTTTCGTCCGCTATAAGAACAACCTTGTAGGTTGGGTAGTTTTTATAAATTAGTTCAATTAGATTAATTATATGATTTATGGGCCAATTTTTTGATTTCCATCTGCTTGAGGCAGAAAGATTTATGCCGATGAGGTCAGCGTCTGGAAGGAGTGTTCTTACTTGGGTGTTATCTTTTTTCCAAAAAATTAGTTTTTTCTCTTTAATACGTATCCCTAAAAATTCCAAAATTCGTTCTTGCGACGTTAAGGGGTCATCGTTACGGTTGTATTTTATTTTTTTGTTTAGAAGAAAGCCTAAGCGTAAAGAATAGCCGAATGAGTAACGGGGGAAAGCAAAAAATGAAATAAGATGCGAAGCCCGGTTATTCTGCAAATCAACAATATAATCGAAGGCTTTGCGCCGTAGATTTTTTGCAACAGCGCGGATATTTTTGAATTTTTTATAATCCTCTTCTAGGGTGATTATTTCATCAAGGTAAGGACAACCATAAAGTATAGGCGCGTATTTTTTCAAAGTGAGAATAGCAATTTTTCCTTCCGGGAATCGTTCGCGCAATTCCTTTAAGGAAGGGATTGCAAGTATTATATCTCCAAAGGAAGATATTTTAATTACCAGAATCCTAAAAAAAGTAGTCGCTTTTTTATATACTGCTTGCGTTTCCTTGAGGCATTTTTCCATCGAATACAAATTTTCTACCTTCTGCCGCCCTTTTAGCGCTAAGCTATCGGCTAAGGTATTATCATTTAATAATCTTAGTATGGCAGTTGCTATGGCCTCGCTGTTTTTCGGTTCAACGCTAAGCCCTTCTACACCATTTTCAATTATCTCGTTAGTTCCGCCAATATTAGTGGTAACTACCGGTATGCCGCAGGCGCAAGCTTCAAGCACTGCCCTGGGGAATGCTTCTTCGATAACTGACGGGGCTACAACTAAGCGCGCTTCCTTAAGAACATTCTCAATATCTTGCCGAAAACCAGAGAATTGAACGTTACGGTCCAAGGCAAAGCGATTCACCAATGTTTTTAGATGCTCGAGGTAATCTAGCTTAGACTTATCCGCGGAACCAACTATTTTTAGGGTTAAAAAAGGATTAGATCTTATCACCTTTCGAAATCCTTCAATCAGGTATTCATAGCCCTTAGAAGGAGAAATTCTTCCTATGCTTACGATGGTATTACTTTTTTTCCTTATTTGAGGCTCCGTAAACGTGAATTTATTTAAGTTAACCCAACGATTTATGACTACAATTTTATCCTCAGAAACTCCAAAATTATCTTTCATGTGACGCGCGACCGCTTTAGAAGGGCAAATTACAAATTTACCCCAGCCCATAACTTCTCCGGAAGATTTATTTTTATAAATTCCGTGTATAGTGGTTACGTAGTGAGTGTTGGAGCCGCGTGACGCAAAAAAACTAAGCCAGCCGGGAACGCGTGAGCGGGCATGAATAATGTTTATATTTTCCGCAGTGATTATTTTTTTCAATTTAGTAATAAGAGAAAGTGCAAAAAGCGATTTTTTATAAACAGGCAATTCGTAATGAGTTATACCCGATTCCTCTAATTGCCCAATTAATCTGCCGCCTCCGCTTACGACGATATTTTGGATATCGTAGGCTAAGCCGGAAGTTTTAAAATATATCACTAAATCTAAAACTCCGCGTTCTACTCCTCCGATTTCTAAGCGTGGTAAAATTTGCATTATCTTCACCCCGTTACACCTCCCTTAGATTGCGCTACGTAATATAGAAAAACAAATAAGGTTTGCGTGAATCTTTTAGAGTAACAATAAAGACGTATATGTGACATAAAAGGTCTAACGGGGCTCATAGCAACCGTTTAATTCCCTCCTCTACCTTCCTTCTATTTTCTTCAAAAATAACGGAGATAACCGGCGGTATTTGTTTTATATCATAGGGGTAGTCTAGAAAAATCACTTCTTTTTCAATGGATTGCAGGAAAACTTTATGTTTATCTAGATGTTGTTCTAGAGGAACGCATACGCAAGGTTTCTTTAGAGATATTACCTCAGAAATCATAGAAATACTTTCATTGCTAACAAAGGCCGCCTCTGAAAGTGAGGCAAATCCGTCAAAAACAAAATCATAATTAGTCCGGCTAGGATAAACTATCGCTTCTGTATTTATAAAGCCAGCAAATGTTTTTTCAATGTAATCTTCGATATCTTTTTGAGTGCGGCGCGAAGTGCTCAAAAGGATTTTATAACCATTGCTTAATGAAAATTCTTTTAATTTTTCTGTAAAGATTTTTAAATTATTTACATATTTTTTTTCATTAGAAAGAGGCCCACCTAGGAAAAAAGCGATTTTTTTATTATCGCTTAAGTCAAAAAACTTTCGACAATCGTTCATTTTGTTTTTTAAATCCGTCGGATACGATAGCGCGCCTTTAATCTTTACTGAGTTTTTTGCGTCAATGCGGTCATGTTCGGGAATTACGCTTAAGTCAAATTTACGTAAAGGAATGTTGGGGCGTAATATGACTACGGACTTTGCCCCTAAGTATGAGGCAAAAATTCTGTTTACTGGGGCTACTATGCTGCCAGTGCTCACCACGATATCCGCATACGTCTTATTTAGCTTATCCATTGTCTCTTTGGCTATGATAAACCCTAGGCATCGCCCGCAACCCAAACAACTTTTTGTGCAAATTAATGCGCAAAGTTCTGCAAAAAATCTCGTAAATTGATTTTTATATTTTATTTCGATAACCTTACTTCTTATCGTATAATCCTGCTCCATAAATATAGACAAAAATGCCTGCGATTGTTTTAAATGCCCGATTTTACCGTCGCTTATTATTGTAATGTCTAAGTCTTTTTTCCGTTTGAACCGTTTATAAAACCAAAGATACTCCCAGGGGTACATTTGCAGGTATTTTTCATAAATCCGGTTTAATTGCTTCAACAGCACAAGATCGTCTTTACCTGTAGGGTCTATGGGTTTACCTATCTCTATAACATGAGAAAATCCTTTTTTGCGGTAACCGAAACAAGGATATATATGTTTATTGAGTTTCTTTGCAAGATACAGCGCCCCTTTTGGCGTTGGAACTAAATGCGTAAAGAAATCTACCAATAAAGCATTGTCTTCTGCGCCATGGTCGATGACTAAGCCTACCATGTAACCATCATTTAAACTTTTTATAGTTTCTTTTAGCGAAAAGCAAACGCCTAAAGAGGATTCATTTCTTAATTCATTCAAAAATCGGTCTAGGTTTTTCTTTTTTTGTTCTTTGGCGAACATTTTATAGCGTAGGCTATTGGCAATATAAAAGTTATAGAGCTCCCAGCTGCCCTCATGAATTGCTACCAGTATCCCGCCTTCTTTGGTTATGTTTTCTTTGCCTTCCAGTCTCACGTATTTCAATATCTTCCGCGCGATTAAACTTTCCACAATACCTAAACCAAGGTTTCTGAAGTTTTTCCGTATAATTGTTTTTATCTCTCTATTTGTTTTCGCGGGAAATACAGATTTTATATTTTTAAAAGCTATATGCCTTTTTTTACTGCTAAGATAAAAAAATAAGCCGATTATCTGTCCCAAAACATAACAAATCCACAGAGGCGCCATTAACAAAATTTTCCGAAAAATTTTAGCGAAATAATACGTAATCATCAGTCTTTTACTAGCCGTTAGCCGAAAAAATGCAGTTGGCAGCTAAAAAGTTTCATAACTACCTAAGGCGTATTTTTTTAGGAGTAGCCCGCGGCGTACCATTTGATACGCGGCATTTTTTCGGCATACCCCGCCGTTATCCAAAATTTCCTTTGGAAATTTTGGCGGCGGCCCTTCGGGCAGAAAATGCAATCGCATTTTCTGGGTTAGGCCAACCCTTTTTCTATTTCTTTTAAAAAGTCTTCTTCTTCCTCTATTTTTATCTTTACCTTCATAATATAGATGTTTAGCTTTATCGCATCTTTTGGGATATGGTATTTATCTTTGTGCGTAATTATTATGTCTAAAATACCGTTATCTCTTAAATTATTCTGCAGGGCGATAAATTCATCTGGATTAAATTCGTAGTGGTCCGGATAAGCGATTTCTTTTACGATATTCAGCCTCATTTCTCTTAACTTACTAAAAAAACCTTTTGGGTATCCTATAGCTGTAATTGCGGCTACAGGCTTATTGCGTAAAGAATTTGCGGCTATTTCATTGCTGTTAAAATCCATCAGTTTTTCAATTTCATAGTTTGCCAAATATATTTTGAGGTGAGGAAAGTTATCTTGAAGGCTCTGTTTTATTTTTGTAAAATCACCAGCTTCTTCTTTATAGTTCAGTATAAGCATATTCGCCCTTTTAAGCGAGCTCAAGTATTCGCGGAAAGAAGAAACAGGTATTAACTTTATATTTTTTTGTAATTCCCGCGCTGCCATGACTACGATATCTATATCGCGCTTTAATTTTCGATACTGGAATCCGTCATCAAGAATAAAGGCGTCAAACTGCCGCGATAATTGTTTTACGAGGCTAATTCTATTAGGGCGAGAGAAAACTTTTATATCATAGTCCTGCATAAGTTTGCCTTCATCGTTGCCGTACCCGCGCCGTAAAACCGCTACCTTACGTTTGTAGATCAGTTTATCATAAAGATACATAGCCAGTGTAGTTTTTCCTGAGCCCGCCCAGGAGAGACTACCGATGCTAAGCACTTTCTTTTGCGCTCTGTAAGAATGTAATAATCCGATATTGTAAAAAAAGTTCCGTATGACCACCGCGAAACCATAGACAAAAGAAAGAAAATATAATAATAGATAAAAAGCTGATTCAAAAAAGTTCCGCTTTTCTTTTTCTAAGAAACTTATATACCACTTTTTTATCGTAAACCCCGTTAGAAATATCTTTCCTAACGGGCCTCGCTGTATTTTTTCAACCCCGCCTACGGGACGGGGCTTTCTTTCTAACGGGGTAAACATTTTAAGATTATTTTCAGATTCTCATCCAGGCTTTTTCTTTCTTCTTCAAAAACATCCAGACATTTTACGCGTAGGCTGCTACGTAGGGTTTGGTCATCAATTAGTTGAGACAGGACTTCTTTTAGCTTAATATTATCGTTTACCTGAATGCCTGCCCCCTTTGTTAATATAATTTCTTCGACGTCTTTAAAGTTATCCATATACGGGCCAAATACGGTCGGCTTTAAAAAATAAATCGGTTCTAGAATATTATGCCCTCCATAATTGGCCAGGCTTCCCCCCACAAAACAAATATCAGCTAGACTATAGAAATATAAAAGTTCGCCGATAGTATCGAGAAGAAAGATATTATTTTTATCGTTTGTAGGTTCGTTTATTTGGCTTATTTTTATAGGAGTGAAACCCAGCGCGTTAATCTGTTTTTCCAGTATAGGTATGCGTTCGATATGGCGGGGAGCAATTAAGAGAGATATATTTTTCCCCACACTGATTAAACTCTTATAGATATCAAAAATTGTTTCTTCTTCCGGATGATGCGTGCTACCGGCGACTAAAAGGAAAGAATCTTTTCTTTTTAATATCGGTAAAAATTTTTGCTTTAGGCATCCAAGGTGTTTTTCATCAATACAGATACTGTCAAATTTCATATTTCCGCTTATCGTGATTTTATCTTTCGCGCACCCCAGAGAAATAAATTTATCTTTATAGTAGGCATTTTGTACCCCGATATGATTACATAGATTTAATAACCTTTTTATAATAGGCCTTACCAGGTTATAGTGTTTAAAGGCTTTATCGGAAACTCTACCGTTAATAAGCACAATGGGGATATGTTTTTGTCTTAAGTTGTAGAAAAGATTTGGCCAGATTTCTGTTTCCACGGCGATGAATACCTTTGGATTGAGAATTTTTATTACTTTTCTAAGAACCAGAGATATATCAAACGGAAAATAGAGTATTTTCGCTGATGAAGCATATTTTTTTTTAGCCAATCTATTCCCGGTCAAGGTAGTTGTGGTGATAACTATTGGGTAATCGTAAACTTCGCGCAATCTATGAATAAGTTTTTCTATAACGTTTGCCTCGCCCACGCTCACTACTTGTATCCAAATAGAATTTTCGAACCATACACCAGGGAAAAAACCGAATTTTTCCTTGATTGCAGAGAGATTAATTTTTTTACGCTTTATGTAAAAAGGAAGGTAAAGTATAAATCCCAAAAAAAATATAAAATCGTAAAACAAAAATAAGATATTCATTTAATCCTTGTAAAACTCATTATTTAGTTTCCACTGGAAAAGTATGGAAACTATGCGCGTGGATGCGCTTTATCGTAAACTTTTTTAAGCGCGTCAATGGTTACGTGCGTATAAATTTGAGTAGTGGCGATGCTAGAATGGCCCAAAAGTTCCTGTACACTTCTTAGATCCGCCCCCCTATTTAAAAGATGCGTAGCAAAGGAATGCCGAAGAACATGCGGGGATAATTTTAATAAGGCGGATGCTTTTTTGATGTGTTTATCAAGTATAAACCTTACCCCTCTATCTGTTAGCGAACCTCCTCGTTTATTTATAAAAAGAGAATTATTTTTGTCTATACGCTTATCTAAGTAAGCCTTTAAGCTTAGAATTGCAGGTTCACCTACGGGTAGCAGCCGTTCTTTTCTTCCTTTTCCTGTTACTTTAGCAATACCACTTATTAAATCTACACCGCTAATTTTTAGCGATACTAATTCCGATACCCTTGCGCCAGTGGAATATAGGAATTCTAAAATCGCTTTATTACGTAAAACCAACAAGTCATCGGTCGCCGGTATATCAAGAACTTTTCGCACCTCGTCTTCTGTTAAAAATTTCGGCAAGATTTTATCGAGCTTAGGGTAAATCAAAGAGACGGCAGGGCTATTTTTTATTTCTCCTTCCCGCATCATAAATTTAAAGAAACTTTTTAATGTAGAAATTTTACGCGAAATTGTGCGTTTATTAAGATTTTTTTCCGATAATACGACAAGGAATTTTCTTAAAATAAAATAATCTATTTCTTTTATGTCTAAAGCTTTTTGAGAACCGAGGAAATCCCCGAATTCTTTTAAGTCTATCCTATAATTTATAAAGGTGTGATTAGAATAATTTTTCTCAATTACAACATAGTTTAAAAATTTATCGCTATAATAGGAAAAGGGAATCATTTATTCGTCTATTTGTTCAAGGGTATCCGCACCCTCTGTGTTATTTATTTTAGGGGCGGCCGTATCTTGATTATCCTCTTTGGGCAAAGTACGCGATGTATAACGGCATGCGGGGAATTTAGAACAGCCGTAAAAAAATTGCCCACGTTTGTTTCTGCGTTCAATTAATTTACCAACTTTACATTCAGGGCAGTTTATTTCTGTAGTAATACTTTCTGCGTATCTGCATTTGGGAAAACTCGAGCAGCTCAGGAATCTGCCTTTTCGCGACCATTTAATTGCAAGAGGACTGTTACATTTCGGGCAATTTTTGTCGACAAACTCAACCTCTTTTTTTATGTTTTTTGTGGCATTGTCTATCTGCTTTTTAAAAGTGGGGTAAAATTCTTCCAGAATCTTATTCCACTCTATTTTTCCTTCTTCTACTTCGTCCAGCCTTTCTTCCATAAGCGCAGTGAAGTCTTCATTCATAATATCGGAGAAATTATTTATCAAGAGCTGTATTACTTTTATGCCTAAATCTGTAGGGGAAAAATAGCCTTTTTCTCTGCGCATATAATTTCGCCTAATAAGAGTATAGACCGTAGGCGCGTAGGTAGAGGGCCTGCCAATACCTTTTTCTTCTAGTAGTTTAACCAGAGAGGCGTCGTTAAAGCGTGGCGGCGGCTTTGTGGTACGCTCTGCTATTTCACAATTGAGCAATTCTATGGTTTCGCCTTTCTTTAGATCCGGCAAAAGTATTTCTTCTTCCTCGCCTTTGTCAAAAACCTTTAGGAAGCCATCAAAAATAAGCTTTTTACCTTCGGCAATAAATTCAGCTAGGTTTGATGCTACGCAGGCTTTAGTATTTTCAAAGAGCGCTTCATGCATATAGCTGGCGAGCGTTCTTTTCCATATCAATTCGTAAAGCCTTGTTTCATCCGTTGACACGAAGTCAGTGATAAAAGAAGGCTCCCTATTGATGCTTGTCGGCCTTATCGCTTCATGGGCGAGTTGCGCGCCTTTCTTTTCTTTGTGGCGGTATTCGATTTGCGGCAGATAGTTTTTCCCAAATTGAGAGCGAACAAATTCTTTAATCTCTCCTTTAGCATGCTCTGCGATATGGAAAGAATCCGTACGCATGTAGGTTATAAGGCCGACGCTTTTTTCTTTTATTTGAGTTCCTTCGTATAATCTCTGCGCAACAAGCATTGTTTTTTGCGAAGAAAAACGCAGCTTATTAAACGCATCCTGTTGCAGCAGCGAGGTGGTTAGCGGAGAGGGCGGTTTGCGTTTAATTTCTTTTCTGATTACTTCTTTTACTGCGAAATGCTCATGTTTTATTGCTTCAATGCATTTCAATGCGCCTTCTTTATTTTCAAATATTGCCTCTTTGTTTTTATACTTAGCAAGCCGCGTTTTAAAAGTGCCAGCCGGGCATTTAAAGGCAGCTTCTATATAAAATGTTGTTTTAGGAATAAAACTTTTTATTTCTTTTTCCCTTTCGACAATAAATTTTAGGGCGACCGATTGGACTCTTCCCGCGCTAAGCCCTCTCACTATTTTTTTCCATAAAAGAGGCGAAAGAAGGTATCCTACAATTCTATCAAGTACCCTTCGTGCGAGCTGGGAATTTATTTTATGTATATCTAACTCACCTGGATTAGCGAATGCCTCCCTCAAAGCATCTTCGGTGATTTCATGAAAAACCACCCGACAAAATTTATTGCCTACTTTCGCCAGCTGTTCCTTTATGTGCCAACCGATAGCTTCCCCTTCTCTGTCAGGGTCGGTAGCGATATAGATTATTTCTTTATCCTGCGCGCTCTTTTTTAGCGCGGCAATTACTTTTTCTTTTCCGGGAATAACCCGATAGTGTGGTAAAAACCCTTTTTTTATATCTACGGATAGTTTATTGGATGCCAAATCTACAACGTGACCCATTGAAGAGGTTACTTCGTAACCTTCGCCTAAAATTGCGTGAATTGTTTTTGCTTTAGTCGGCGATTCCACTATTACCAAGAACTTATCCATTGCCTTACCTACACCTTATAAAACAAGACGGTTTAATTTCTTTAATTAAACCTTTTAGTTGTAAATCCAGTAAAATTTTATTCATCAGCGATTGCGCAATCCCGCCTTTTATTATAATTTCTTCTAAATAAATACCGGCTTTATCTATCATATTAAATACTGTTTGTTCTTGAGAGTCAAGTTTTGGCGCAGTTATACTTTCTTCCTTGAATTCAAGGTTCAGCTCTTCTAAAATATCTTCTATAGAATCAACGAGCTTTGCGCCCTCTTTTATGAGAAGGTGAGTGCCTCGGCTTAACGGTGAATCAGCATTACCCGGCAGAGCAAAAACTTCTCGATTTTGACTCAGAGCAAACCAATTCAAACGATCCTCCTTGTGGTAATGAATTATCAAGAACCGTAATTATATCAATATCCCCATTTCTGTAAACAATAACTTTATCAATTGCATCTCTTAGAAATTCCCGCCTTTTTTCTTTACTAAAATCATCTATACTTCCCTTGATGGCAAAGAGATTAGCCAGCTTCTGTGTTTTTACTTCACTGCTGGCTGACTGTAGTTTTAGACTATCAATTTCTGCCTGAATATTAGATTTTCTAAATTTTATCCTAGGCATCTGTTTTCTAAGATCTTCCTGAGTTAAATCACCCATAGAAAAAGCATCCAAGAGCCTATCCTCCGCAAGGGTCAATCTCTTTAATTCTTTCTCGAGTTCTTTTAATCTAACAGGTATAGTTTCCTTTCTTCCTTGAAGCTCTTTCTGTTTGATCTCAATGGTCTCATCTAAGACTTTCTGGGGTTGTTTAATTAAATATTCGATAGCATTCCAAACCTTACGATCTATATCCTCTGTTTTTTTATAAGGCAAAGTGCAGTTCTTCTTAACTCTACCGTAGCACTTGTAGTAGCTGATTGTTTTCCATCTTTTTACCAAATATCCACTCTTATTTCTTAATAAATTACCGTTATCATCTCTTTTTTCATATGCCTTGAAAGTAGCCCCTTGTAACTTACTTTCACACTCCGCACAATACAATAAACCAGAAAGCAGATATTCATTCTTGGTATTTCTATTAGACCATTTAGCCCTGTTCTTTATGTTTTCCTGAGCCATTTGGAATTCATTAAAGGTTATTATTGGCTCTACAGTTTGCTTTACCCATTCTGATTCTGGGCGTTTACCAATGGTCTTACCATTTTTCTGCTCGACTTTGTTGTAATAGTAAATTCCATAATATATGGGATTGGTAAGGATTCTCCAAACAACCCCGCCAGTCCATCTGCCTATCTTAAACCTGCATTCTTTAGTTAAATAACCTTTTCTTTGAGCAAACTCAAGTGGAGTAAGTATTCTTTTAGAGTTTAGATATTCTGCTATTGCTACAGTCCCCATATTCTCTTCATTGCAGAGCTTAAATATTGTTTTAACTACCTCGGCTTCTTCCGGAACAACAATAAGCTTTTTAGTCGTCTTATCATATTTGTAGCCGATTCTGAAATGACCACCAATATACACACCCTTGCTGACCGCCTCAAGCGCACCTCTTTTCATGCGCTTAAGCAATTTCTTTTTTTCTCTCTTAGCCAAAGCACCAAATAAATCAGAAAGAAAATCGTCCTCATCATCGGACAAATCATAGGTCTGATTTGGAGTAGCCATTTTGATTTTATTGTCTCTAAAGGTTTTCTTTATGGTAAGCCAATCAAATAAATCCTCGTCCCTTGAGAGACGTTCAAGTTCTATTACAAGGCACACATCAAACTTTTTTTCTCTAGCGTCCCCCAAGAGTCTTAACATCTGAGGCCTATTCTCAAGAGTTTCGCCAGAACCAGCCCCCTCGTCGTAAACAGTATAATTCCAAGTCTTCAACTTAGCATGTTCGGTTAAGATTTTTAGCTGAGCAGGCAGGCTAAATTTTTCTCTCTGTTTCTCAGTAGATACTCTTATATAGATGGCGCAGTTCATAATACTTTTTCCCTATTATATTTACCAAGCTTTTTTACTATTTTTTTTAATTTTCTCAAATCTTCCGCTGTCCAATACCGATATCCAGATATCGGTTCTCTTCTAGCTTTTGGAATTTTACCCGTATTCTCCCAAATGTAATAAGTCTTTCTGGAAATACCCAGTACCCTTATTACCTCTGAAATTCTATAGCTTCTCATATTTACTTTCTCTCATCAACTCAATAATGTTTTACCATAGTTTAGTAAAATCGCAAGAAATATATTTAAATAAGCTCTTTTACTTTAGCCCAAATTACTAATGTCTATTCTCATCATTAAGGACGTATTTTATCAAGAAAAAACATTTTTTGAAAGAGGTTTGTGCGATTTGTCATCTTTTCTATCAGCAATATTTTCTCTATCAGCATTTTTTAAAATCAATGAAGCGAGCCGATCAAGCCTTCTCTTTGTCTCTTTAGTCGGCTGATAACTTGATATGATTCTTATTGTGTTTCTCATTATTTACGCGCTAGTATTTAAAATTCTGTTTTGTATCTTTTTTATTTTTTTAATAACGAATTAGTTACTTTAAAGAAGTCCTCCAGTCTTAAAATGACAAAATGATTCTTACACAGTTTTCCCCAATAATTATTAAGGATACCCTGTCTGTCAATATAAGCTTTTTGGTAAAAATTTTGATTTCGTTATTAAATAACTTTAATGACTTATTCACAGAATTCACAGCCCTTTCTTTACTACTATTTATTTATATTTCTTTCTTTTCTTTTGTGTGTGCCAATCTCGTCACTAGTTTCGGTGCCAAGCCTGTCACCTTTGTAGTGCCTAATCTGGCACTTTGCCGGTGACAACATTGTCACCCAGATTTTAAGTTATCCACAGCCTCCAGCTGTAATAATTTTTGTTTAGACCAAAGATGTTATTATTATCTGATTTCTCTTTTAAAAGGATATTATCCATAACCAACTGTTTTATAACTCTTTTTGTATGGCGCATGCTTATTTTAGAAAGGCCTGAAATCTGCGAAAAACTAAGCCGATCTTTCTTTTTTTTCCAGCCGTAAGTTTTTCTGATGATAGTCAGCACAATTTTTAATTCAGAATTTTTAAAGGGGTAATTTAAAATTGCATCCATTAACTCATTAGCGATCTGGATGTGTCCATTTTCTACTTGCGGACTTGCTCTAAATTCATCCATGACAAATAAAAAAGGGCTGGCATTTCTGAGAGTTTCCCCAGAAATACCAGCCCTTTGGTTCTTCCAATAGGACTGATTACATCACACTACGAAATTGTAACTTTCAAAGCACACTATACAATGTAATCTTAACTTGTCAAGCTTTTTTGTACAGCTTGCGATAGCAAATTAAAAATGTCCTATTTTGTACAGCTTTTTTGTACAGTTTTTCGTTGTTCGTTTCATTATTCGTTTAATTTTTAGCATAAAAACATAATTGGTATTCTTACTAAGACCAATCTTGCCCTAGTTTTTCTCTAATCTCTTCTTTAAAGATCGTGGTATCTATGGATTTCTCCTCCTTTATTGATACCGGCAGCCCATTTTTAAAGGTTATCTTAACGGAACCATGAAAATGTTTTCTAATTAAAGAAAGTAAATATTTATGCAATGTTTCCATATTATTTGTTTGAATACGTTATAATTTCATATTTTATAATACATTTATAGTGTGCGGTTTTGCTACAAAACGTTGTTATTTCGCACGTTATATGCTATTCTTTAAGTAGAAGCCATCTAGGTCAAATTTAATCGAAACGGCAAACCATTCGAAAGAATGGGACGCAAAGCTAAAGAGCCTAAGTTTCGACGTAACGCCGGAATAAGGCAGTCGAGCTGCCGAAGTTAAACTTTTTTAGTCAAGCCTCATTCTTTCGGGTAAACCGATTTCGAATGAGGTTTTTTATTTCTCTATCAAGGAGCGCTAATGAAACCAAGATACGGAATTCTCATAGTCGATGATGATAAAGCCCTTGCCCAGGATGCTAAGGAATGTCTTGAGCATGAAACAGAGATCGATATTGAGGTAGACATCTGCCTTGACAGTTCTGAAGTGCTCTCCTGCCTGAGTAAGAAAAACAAATATTATGATGTTGTCCTCCTGGACATTAAAATGCCCAAATTAAGCGGTGTTGAGGTCCTTCAACTTGTAAAAAAGAAATTTCCTGATATTCATGTAATTATTATTTCAGCTTACTTGGATGAATATAACCGCGATGAGCTCATCCGCTTAGGCGCTTATGCTGTGTTTGAAAAACCATGCGATTATCATAAGGTGAAAGAATATATCAAACGCGCAATTGATGATATTGAGATAACCACCTTAAGGATAAAAGGACTTGATTTAAGAAAGGCCCTATATCAGGTTGCCAAAGAACTTATCTTTAAGGCCTTAAGGCGAAACAATTGGCATCTAGAAAAAACATCAGAGAATCTCAATATCACCCGTTGGTGCTTAGACCGCTGGATGAAAAAACTCTATATCAAAAGAACTGGTCTTTAAAAGCTATGGATATTATAACATGGGTTTTTATTTTAACCTGACTTAGGCAAAATCAGCTAAAAATGCCTATGTGTGATAACGCTACAAAGAAAACGCTTTCTGAGCGAAGTCGCTCATTGCCTGTGTTAACAAGATTAAATGATGTAGCAGTTTCGCACATTAAATTTTTTTAAAAAAAATTAAAATTTCTCTTGACAGGTTTTTAAAAGTGGGGGGTAAATTATGGAAGAATACAGCTTTAACAATATAGAATTAAACGATGATGATAAAAGGATTTTTGGGGAGATAGAAAGGCTTATTAAGGCTAATACTATGAGTGAGGCAATAAGGTGCATTAATCATGCCATAAATGGCTATCTTCACAAGGCCCTATTAGCAGTAGAAAATCTTCAGAACGCCATACTTGATACTCCGGAAAAGCAAAAAGAAGCCTTTATCAAAATTATTCAGAACTCTCTTAAGGCATCATTGGTGGCCAAAGAATTAAGAAAATTCTACCATCTATAACTACTAGCCCTATCCTAAATACCTCTCCGTGCAAATATTAGTTATAACTATATCTCTGAATTGGTACTTGGCCAATAACCTCAAAATAATCAGATTGATTCGCTTAGAAACTTTCTATAACCTTCATTAGCTCTTGTGGCATTATCGGTTTAATCAGATAACCCATGGCACCAATGGATTCCGGTGGATTTCTATCAGCAAAGATTTGGTCGCCGGTAAGGAAATATACCTTAACAAGCGGGTTAATCTCTTTTAACTTTTTTAGCACTTCTGTTCCGTCCATCATTGGTAAATGCAAATCCAAAAGCACGCCGTCAGGTTTATTTTCTTCGTAAAGTTTTATTCCTTCTTGACCTCTCATGGCAGTTAGGGCTTTTATACCTCTTCTTTCAATCAGTCTAGCAAGAGGGATAAGTGCCTCTTGCTCATTTTCAATAATTAAAACCGTCTTCATAACTTTGCACCCTTATTAGGTAACTCAATGCTGAAAGTAACACCTTGCAAATATTTAGACTCAAGCCAGATCTCCGACCCCCCCCTATGCGTACAACTAAGAGGCATCAAACATTGATTAAAAAATCTGTCTTAAAAATACCCCTAACCCGTCTACTCTCTACAGGTTCTATTACGCAAGTTCTTTAGAAAGGTATCAACTTTTTTCACCTGTTCAATGGTGCCGTCAAAAACCTTAGAGAGGTTATCCGGCGGAAGACCTGGCTGACGGGAAATTTTATACAGGAACTTGATAAGAAAAGAAGCTGCATTTAAAATCCACTTAGGCGTTTCTCGCTGTAAACCAATACACATAGTAATCCAGTTAAGATCATTTCTCACATGGTGATTAACGAGATCCCAAATTAAGGGATCAATATGCATATGTTCTTTCTCTATTGTTTCATAAACCTTCTCTTCGTTTCTTAAAGGATTTGCCATGCTTAAACCCCCTTTTGTTTGCCATGAGCGAGTTGGTCGATAAGGGTATACAACTCTTTTGTTCTCGGAGGTTTTATAAAAATCCCGTCAACGCCTACTCGCTTCACTTCATCCATACTTTCTTTATCTTCGATGCGAGTTATCATCACACAGAGACACTCATTATCTATCTGCCTAATTCTCCTTAGCAGCTCAATACCATCAAATTCTGAGTGAGAAAGAAGAATATCGATTGAGACAGCCTCGGGCTTTTCTCTTTGAAAAATTTCCCAGCCTTCTTGTGCGGTTAAGGCAGTAAAAACTTGGCATCCTTTTAGCTCTAACATCCTTTGCATAAATTGACAAATATCTTGTTCATCTTCAACTATCAGAACTTTTCTTTTCATCACACACCTCCTTTCTCAAAACACCAATGCTTACAAGTATTCGCATTTATTATATCAAAGGCAATTCTATACAAAAAGTTGCTCCTTTTTCTTTTCCTTCGCTCTTTGCCCAAACTTTTCCGTTATGCATTTGAATTATCTTTCTTACTCTGGCTAATCCCATACCTGTTCCTTCGGAAGAAGCTTTAGTAGTAACAAAATCCAAAAATATATCTTCTAAAAGTTCTTTCTTGATACCGTAACCATTATCACTAACTTCAATTAAACCTTTAGCTTTGCCACCGCTATGTACGGTTAGAATTATTTTTCCTTGCCATTCCGGTTTATCTTTTACGGCATGTAAGCTGTTAACAATTAAATTTATCAATACCTCTGCCAAATAAATTTTATTGCCTTTTATGGAGAAATGTTCTTTTACCTCTTTAACAAGCTCTACCTTTTTATATTTAACCTGTGGACCTACTATTGCGAAAGCAAAATCAACTACCTCATCTATGTTTAAAAGCGTGAAATCTCCGACGTCTTGTCTAGAGAATTCTCTCACCGCTTTTATCATTTTAGAAATCCTTTCAAGGTTGGTTACTGTTGTATCGGAATAATGTGCCAATTCAGCTAAATCTTCGGAAGGAATCTGGTTTTTAAATTTCTCGGTAAGAATAAGTTTAATCAGACGAAGCTGTCCGCTTATTGCAGTAATGGGGTTATCTATTTCATGCGCCATAGCAGCGGAAAAATGATCCATTGCCTGCATTCTCTTTATCTGTTCTTCTTTAGCAAGACGGGTCTTCTCCTCCTGCCAAAAAATGCAATTTTCAATAGCTAAAGAAGCTTGGGAAGAAAGGATATCGAAAATAACAAAATCTGACGCAGTATATAGAGATTTTTTTGGTTTAGGCCCTAAAACAATGAATGCAAATAAACCGTCCTGTATATAGCAAGGTATTGCAACTGTTTCAAGCGGAAATTTCAGGAAATTAGTTTCTTCTACTAAAATAGACCTGTGGTATTCTTCTAAATAATTAACTAACTCCGAATCTATGGAAATTTCTTTATCTAACTCGATGTTATCTTGGGTACGGTTATGTTTTAAAATATACGCCTTGTCTTCTTTTGAAAAAATATAGAAAGCGATAAACTGGGGTTGTATGGCATCGGATATTCGAAGAACAATAATATTTAATAAATCATCAAGGGTTCTTATTTGTATCATTGTTTTAGCAAGTTCTTTCAGGACAGCTTGATAATTCGTTTGTTCTTTTAGAAGAAATTTTTCTGCTTGCTCGCGCAAATAGCTGTAAACGAAAATACCGATTGGCGATGAAATCCCCATCAAGATTACAGACCAAAGCCAAGCTTGAGTTTTAAAACCAAACCATATGGGTAAGGCAAAAATGAATGAATATACAAATACGAATATACCTGCACGAGTAAGAGCAACTCGAATATCCATGACACGATATATGACTATTCCGTAGGCAAGAACGGGAGCGTAAAAGGCTGTTAAAAGATTTAAATAAGGGTAGGATCTAAAGCCAAAATCTGAAACAAAATTTGATTGTCCTCCTATCCAGCCGGCAATCGAGCCCAATATAACATATTTAAATTGATTACGGACAATGCCTTTTGTTTTCTTAAAGTGAATAAAGAGATATGCCGAGGCATACGCGAGCAATAACCAGTAAAAAATAATATAAAAAGATAAATAAAATATGCTTTTAGATTTCAGCCAATCGTGCCAATAAAATTGGCCAAATACAAATTTTAAATCTCCTAGAAATAAGCTAGACTTGTTATACCAATTAAGAATTAAAAAAATACAGCCCAATAAATAAATAGCTATAAGAAAAACCTTATTTTTTATATTGAGAAATTGAAAAACAAAGTGGGTATAGAATACTGGAATAAAAATTATACCAGTATAAGCAAATTGCCACCAAAATAAGGCACGCTCATATTGCGATTGGGGTATTATGGAAAATATACTGCCACCGATACCCCACACTGCTATCGAGATAGCCGCACCACCCCATATTCTTCGCAAGGGATTATCCCAACCTTTATTTAATAAAAAAATGGCTAGTATAATATTAGTTGCCGCAGAGACAATGCTGATTATCGAAAATAAATTCATATTATTTTTTTCGTATAAAACCAAATTTGTCACAATACTCAAATGTTCTTATAAGGTTGTTGCCATCTATTTTAGGATAACTAAATCTACATTCTTTCAGGATACCTTGTGTATACTGTGAAATGAATCTTGTTTTATAGTTACAATATGGAATAAATGGTTCAGCTAACATTTTCTGAGTAGATGTCCACTTACTAAAATCAAATTTCTCTATAGGAATAAATTTTGGCATTTTTATACCAAAATATTCTGAGGATAACTTCGCAAAGAAATGATTATTCGTATCTTCCGGCGAAACGATATGATATGTTGCCGATTCGTCCCTGTTCCCAAGATAAAAGATTGCCCTAGCGGCAGTATCTACGTTTATTAAATTTAAAGAGGCCTTTAAATTCATAGGGAATTCTGCGTAAAGTCCTTGAGAGAAAAACCGATGCGGTTCGTAAAAAAAATTAAAATTATTGGTTCGCCCTTCTTGTGATTCTCCTATAATTAAACTTGGACGAAAAACAGCTATTTTTAAACCCTTTTTCTGATAATATTTAGCCAAAATCTCCGCTTCGTATTTTGTTTTCTCGTAGGCATTATAAAAACCTTGCCCTAATTCTAGCATTTCTTCATCGAAAGTATTAACATTTTTGTTTCCTACGATGAAGGCTGTACTTATGTGATTTATTTTTTTCATTTTTGTACAGTGTAATGCTAAATCTAAAACATTTTTCGTTCCCTGTACGTTTATTTTTTCTAACATTTGTAACGGTGCCCTGAAAGCGGTTAAAGCTGCACAATGAAAAATCATTTCAATTTCTGATTTAAGCAATTCTAAGGTAGTTTCACTTTCAATCCCAAAATTGCGTAAAGTAATATCTCCTTCTATAACTATTAAATTCTTTAAAAAACCAGGAGCGATAGACTCATCCCAGAATTTTAAAAGATCGATAACGCGCTGATAAGCATTTTCGCTTTTTCCACTTCTCGCAAGAGCATAAACTTTATATCCATTTTCAAGAAGAATTTTTAACAAATATGAGCCTAACAAGCCCGTTGTTCCAGTTATAAATACTACTCTTTTATGGGACATAATTTTTTAAATGTAACACTTCAATGGCGAACCAAAGTCCGCCTACGCAGTGGGCTTTCGTTTTTCCATGATTTTATATATTTAAATTTCTTACAGTAGTTAAATAATCTTATAGAGATAATCGTCATCAATATCTGGGTATTTAAATATGAGTTGTTTTAATTCTTCTTTTATCTGTGTTGGGTTATATTCAGGCATATTTTACTTCCCTTATTATGGGTATTAGCAGAAGGTTAGCGTAGTGTGTTGCTGGATTTTGGCTAAAAATAAGTTTACACAGACAATAATAATGCCCGCAAAACCTTATATTAAGTATATCTACATCCCTCTTACAGTAGGGCATTGTAAGAATTATTATAGCAGAAGTTAGCTATATTTGAAGGATTTTTTATCTATATTACCTTCAAATGTCACGAGTGTCTTTAAGGCAGTATTTTAGTTGCTCAAGAAGCGCGCGAACCTCCTTGAGAACCTGATTGTGGCATTCTTTATCATGGGCTACAAGGTATTGCAAAATTCCAACAATAGGATATAATCATTTCTTGGCACGGATGTTGCTTGTCTGTAGGAGACAGTATGCCTTTAGAACTAAAACTCACTCCGAAACTAACCTATAAACTGCGCCTTTCGCCGCAGATGAAATTATCACTTAGTCTCCTTCCGCTTCCTCTGGTAAAACTTAAAGAATATATTATTGAGGAAATCGAAAAAAACCCTCTTTTAGAAGTCCTTACCAGCGAATCCGTGTTTCCTAATAATAAACAAAATAGTGATATCGTAACCAATATTGAGCAGCAAAATTCTGAACCTGAATCACCTTGGTCAGAAGAAGATGAGAAAAAAAGGCAATATAAAGAGAGTCTTATAGCTACCTCCCCTACACTACAAGAACACTTATCGAGACAACTGCATCTTTTTGTTAACTTTGATGGCGAACGCAAAATTGGAGAGCTAATCATCGGTAATATAGATGATAATGGATATCTCAGCTGCCCAGTAGATGAGATAGCCGAATCGAGCAAAACCACAAAATTCCAGGTTGAAAAGGTATTAAATCTTATTCAGACTTTTGACCCGATAGGGGTAGGCGCAAGAAATTTAAGAGAGTGCCTTTTAATCCAACTAAAGGCAAAAGGAGAGGAAAACTCTTTAAATGGCCGGATTGTAGATAAATACTTGCCTTTCTTAGAGAAAAAAAGATATAAGTATCTTGTCAAAAAGCTTTCCGCCAAAGGCGGATCCCTGCCTGACCGGCAGGCAGGCACCTCCGGTAGAAAGGTCTCGGTTGAAGAAATTAAAGAAGCTGTAAAAGAAATAGCGAGTCTTGAGCCAAAGCCTGGCCGTTCCTTTAGCACAGAAAAAACTGTGCGATTAATACCAGATGCGATACTAAAGAAAAATAAGGATAGGTATGAGGTTATATTGAATGACTGTGAACTGCCAAGTATTAAAATAAATGACAAATACAAAACGATGTTAAAAGAAGAAAATACGCCCAGCGATGTTAAAAGATACTTAATAGAACGACTTAATGCCGCAAAGGCCCTAATTAGCGCTATAGATAAACGCAGAAGAACAATTCAAGAAATAACTGAAGATATTGTTAATTTTCAGAAGGAATCTTTAGATAAAGAATTGAACGACTTTAAACCTATGTCCTTATCCCAAATTGCAAAGAGAATCGGTAAGCATAAATCTACAGTAAGTAGAACTATAGCCAATAAATATATACAAACTCCCTACGGCATTTTGGAACTAAGATATTTTTTAAACTCAGGGATTAAGCAAGAAAATGGCGAGTTCTATTCATCAAAAAATATCAAACTTGAAATTATAGAGATGATAAATAATGAAGATAAAAGGAAGCCTATTGGCGATCAGGATATTACTAATTTGTTTAGACAAAAAGGAATATCTGTATCACGCCGTACAATAACTAAATATCGAACCCAATTAAAAATTCTACCCTCCCAATCAAGACAGGAATAACGTTCATACCTTACTTTTCTTTTATATATCTTATTTCAATCCTACCTTCTTTATTAATCAATATATTCAATAAGAGGCTAATTACACTATAAAGTAAGGCGCCGAAAAAAGCAGTCCAAAAATTAGCAATACTAAACCCTTTGACTATTTTTGAGGCAAGATAAAATAGAAAGCCATTGATGATAAAAGTAAAAAGCCCCCAAGTGAGGATATTTATAGGAAGGGTAACCAGAGTTATTAAAGGCCGTAAAAAGGCATTGATAATACCTAATATTAGAGCCGCAACAAAAACAGTTGTGATGTTGGCGATTTCGATTCCTTTAATAATATAGGTTACTGCCAGGAGGGCAAGTGAGTTTATAAACCACCTTAAAAGAAATCCTCTCATATCTTTATTCTTTTCCCGCCTCTGGCGGGATCCCGCTCTGGCGGGACTTTTTTTCCTTTGACTCTGCCTTTCCTTCC
Organism: Candidatus Omnitrophota bacterium; assembly: GCA_030692055.1. The sequence goes on from JAUYCY010000013.1 coordinate 27,732, forward strand.
TCAAGAGGCATATGACAATTTCCCTTTAGGATTGCGCCTTCACTCACAACTAGGGATGGAGTTTCCACATTTCCTGTTACCCTTGCCGAGGCAGCCAATTCAAGGCGCTTGCTACAGACGATATCCCCTTTTACCTTGCCGGCTATGATTATGGCATCCCCCTTAACTATCTTAGCTTTTACATCCGCGTTTTCACCGATAATTAAGATTCCTTTTGTTTCCAACTCTCCTTCGAATTTACCGTTTATCCTTAAGTTAATCGGTCCGCTAAATTTAACATTTCCCTCTATGCCGGTCTCGATATCAATCACTTTACCTTCTACGTTTATATTTTGCTTATCCTCTTTCTTGAACATAGAATTTGCCCCCTATTCTTTTAATGCTTTTTGTTTCGTTAGTATCAAAACAACCCTACATCTTTCTACTGTTAGAGATATCCCGCGCAGAAAAAGCCTTAGCTAAATATCCATATTCCTTAACATACTTACGTGCGATAGAATGACAGTTTAAACAATCAGTATTTACGACATTGTAATTAGAACATTTCAACAAGGACCTCGTTTCAAGCAAAATATCTTGGGCGTATTCTTGTTTTTCTTTGGGTTTTACTTTCCCGACTTTTAAAATTATGTTTTTTATTACTTCGTCTGATTCACAAAAAATAGGACATTTTATATTATTTTGAGTTGATTCTTCCATGGCTCAAGTCTTTTAGATTAGTTAGTCTCATCTGTAATTACTTATTTTATATCACTGCGACATTGTATTTAGCCAATTTAAAAAATCATTAAAAGAATCCCAACTTTTTTCTAATTGCGGTTCGTTGATAACTATCTTGCTTATTTTATCGAAAAATTTAAAAAAAGTTTCTTCGGGTGAAAGGATACTGAATTCTGAATCAGCCCAAGGTAAGCATTCCCCCTTTCTACATTTATCATCTTTCGCAACAATTTGGATTATTTTACCATTATGGCAAACTAAAACTAAATGGTTTGCTTTCCCATTATATCTAAAACGAATACGCCCAATATTTTTCCCTATGTGTTTTTTAAAGACTTGGCATAATTGCCCAACGATCTTTTCAAATTCTCCGGTAGTCATACTGAGTTACCCCTTCTTTAAAATTTAGGTAATTTTTAAACTTCCATCTTTTGCTATTTTTGATTCTATATAGTGATTAAGTTCGATTCTTTTCTCTTCCTCCAATTCAGCAAAAGAAACCCCATAACGATTTACCGGTGAGTCAAATTTATTCCAAATAACTTTTGCTTGCATACGCATCATGGGAACCTTATCTCCGAAAAAGAATAATCTTAAAGCTATTTTTTCCTTTTCCTTGAATTCATGTCTGGTTTCAAAACATAGTCCTCCTAAGCTAATATTATTGGCAAAGGATTTTATACTCTTCGATTTATCTTGGGATTCAATTCTTAAGATTATAGTCCTATTAAAATCTCTACTTAAATCTAAGCGGGAAAACTGCCTCTTTTCTAGTGATTTTTCCGGAATCCAAAGCTCTTCCTCATCCTTAATTGGAGAAGATAACTTCTTCGCCATTCCTTTCTCAACAAGTATCTCTTTTAGAGATTCGTATGAATTTTTAACCTGTTCGGCTTCTTTTTCTTTTTCCAATAACTCTGCCTCTTTTGCTTTACGAGCTTTTTCTTCCTGCTCTAAAAGTTTCGCCTCTCTTTTTACGTCCAATTTGAGTTGTTCAAATTCTTTTTCTCGTGCCGACGAAGTGTTTTCTATAATTTTACGAACAATCTCCTCCTGTTCGAGAAGCTTATTTTTCTCTGCAACTTGAGATTTAAGTTTTTCAATCTCTTGGGTTGCCATATTTTTATCAAGGATTAACCTATATCTACGCCAAAATAACCAAAAGAACAAAAGCCCTAATCCAGAAACTAAGGCTAATCCTGTAAACCAAAATACTATTGCCCACACTATATTTTTTCTCACTTTTTCCTTAGGAAATTGTACTGTCACTTTAGGGGTTTCTAATTGCGGAGGCTTGGATGACATTTTTGTAAGGGTGGCGTCCATAGTCTGCGACCTTTTAATTATCTTATCTTTGGTTTCGCTCTTTGTAAAAACTTCCTTACCACCTTCAGGAAATACAACCATCTCTGGGGGTGTCTGGATATCCAATATAATAGTATCTAGTTCCTGCCAAATCTTGTAAGGTGTTCTTTGGGTGAGTTCAAAGGTTAAGGATTTAAGTGACCTGTTTTTACCTTCTTCAAAATAGCTAGTAACAATCCTTTTTATTACCCCTTGATTCACCATAACTTCATTGTCAATCTTGCTTACAATATTCCTAGTTTGAAATTCAATTGCTAACCTCGGCGGGTTCTCCAGCCAATAGGAGTTAAATTTAACCGGGCCAGATGTTGAAATTATTATTCTTGTTCCCTCTTTAACCACGTTAGTGGCTGAATTTTCAGATTTTCCTGTTAAATCCTGCGCTATTGAAGGTGCATGAAAAAGTAAGGAAAAAACAAAGAGTGCCAAGAAAAAAATAAAAGTAGTTTTGAGCTTTTCCCGCATTTTGCGGGACCCCGTTTTGGTGGGAAAATCTGTCGGCGTCATAGTTTTTTCACCACATCGTTTTCTTTAAATTCCACACTCTTCCAAGGAGTCAAGATAACTGTTGCGGAAGTCTTTTCTTCTATTTTTTCTACTTGCACCTTGCCGATAAATTTATCATCACGATAGACCGAAAGAACATCGCCTAATTTTAGATTATTCGCACTACCTAAATTTACACCTACAAGGCCATGTTCTTTATCAAGCGTTAAAACGTTGCCGGTTAAACCACGCGTGCTTTTGACCACAATCTTTTCGAGTTCAATACTCTTGGGTAGCGCGGCAGTCAACTTTTCAACTTTTTCCTCTAGGGCTTGCTTCTCGTTTGCAAGTGAAATTAACTGAGCTTCTGCTTCTTTTCTGACAATGATTTCTTTTTCAAGTTTATCCAAGGTAAGTTTTATCTGTTCATCCTTTGCTGTTATTTCTTTCTTTGCTTCTACAAGATGATTTTCTACTACTCTTTTGACTTCAATAGTCCGTGTTAATTCGTTTTCTGTTTTTATCCTTAATGCTTTTTCTTTTTCTTTAAGAATATAAAGAGTGATACAAACAATTAATAAAATAATTATGCTTGGCCAAAAGATTTTCGGCCTGACCAAAGAATGAAGGTTCACTTTTAGCATAGTACAAAACACCTCCTTTTATTTACTCTGCGATCTCTGGATCTCTATCTATCTTACGTGCTATATATTTAACCACATTAGCTACTGTATCCAACCTTTCCGCATCCTCATCGGGAATTTCAATATTAAATTTTTCTTCTAAAGCCATAACCAATTCTATCGTATCAATTGATTCCGCGCCTAAATCATCAATAAAAGAAGTTTCGGGTTTGACCTCTTCGGGTTTTAACCTCAATTGTTCACAGATAATTGTCTGTATTTCCTCAAATAAACTCAAAATCTAACCTTCCGCTTGAGCAATGAGATACCTGTCTAATTCCTCAAATCGCTCCTTGTGTTTATGACAAAAAGGCAGTAAGTTTTGGTATTCTCTTACCTTATCTATATCTTTTATCTCTTTAATTTGAATACTTCTGGGTAGTCTGTTTTTGATATTGTGGTAGGCACCAATAAAAAGAATACCTTTCTCGCTATGGTGTAGAGTTTCGTCTATGTTCTTAGCAATAAATCTATCTCTTTTATTTAAAAGCCTGTCTTTGGCTAATTTATATTTTATAAATATAATTAATTTACGCGTGATTGACTTGGCTTGAGTTAAAGCAACTAATCTATCCCGTTCCTCTTTGACAAGCTTGAAATCCTCTGTCTTAACTAAAATGGCTCCTCTTTTTAGGAGCCTGGCGACTAATTCGTAATTCCTGCTTCCTGCTTTTGCGCTTTCTTCAACGATTCTCTGTCCTACCTCGCCATCCGCGACCATGCCATCCTGATATATCTTCACTCCTGTTACATCTATGGAATCGAAATAATCCGATATCACATCCCAAAACTTTTCAACTGCCGCCTTGTGTTTCCCCCAAACATCTTCTCCCAGATCCGCGATACCTCTTTTAGTCACATCTTTCGCTAATGACCCGAGGTCAGCGCTTGTATGAATAACTGGGACATAAATCAGTTTTCTCATAATTTATTCTTTTTGAATCTCACAACGCTTCCTCATCCTTATTCTCTCATAACCAAGAAGGTTTCCAGAAGCATCAACTCGGACATCATAAATTCCAAGGAGATCAAGATTAGCTGCTTCAGAAGGCTTTTCAGTTATTTCAATAGTAATGTGCCATATATCCGCTTCTTTGTTTATTCCTATCGCAGTGGGAGAACTAAACCCAGTGAGTTGAACCAACCCTACATTAGCAATTTCCACAATATCTTTAACTTCCATTTTCTGCTCTTTATGCACTTTTAATCTTCTCCTCTAATTTTCCTAATCTCTTTTTCAGCTCTGTGTTTTCTTTTTCTATCTCAGCTTCTTTTGCTTTTGAGGAAAGAAAACTATCAGTTTGCCACCAATTTATTCCCATCTCCA
>JAUYCY010000064.1 GCA_030692055.1 Candidatus Omnitrophota bacterium
ACCTTTATTTACCCGCCAGATTTGCTGCGCAAATCTGGCGAGGTATCCGCCTTGCGTCCGATGCGACATCTCGCCGAAGCAGTACCTCAGTTCGCATTCACCCCCGGCCATGGCCGGGGTACTCTGCGAAGGCGGATAGAAATACGAGAATTACATTTTTAAAATAGCCCAAGGAGCTATATGCAGGGCAAATACCTTTCCTTTTAAAACTATACGGCTAAAAATATACTCTGGGTCACTTAAGGCCTTTAAAGGTAACCTTATAAACATATTAGTCTCGTCGGCGGTTGCCTCGACGCCATCCATGATAAATCTCTTTCTTTTTTCGTAAGTAATTATGTATTTACCTTTTGCTTTTAAAAAAACTTTTGGCATAAATGAAAAATCTAAGTCGCTCCTGTATCCTAAAAGATAAATATCAGCCTTTATTCCTTTCGCGACTTTTTTATTAAAAGCGATACGTATACAAAGGAAATCTTTATCTTTGCTATAGGTTATTTGCGAAACAAACTCAGAGTCTACATTAAAAGAACGCATGAATTTACCCTTGCTCAAATCTATTCCTTGATAAAAACAGAATAATTCATTCTTTCTTATAAAACTAAGAAAATACTGTTTGGCGAAAGTTAACTGGCTTTTGTAAAATGAAACAGCTTGATACTTGTTTTTTATCTCTTGATCTGTTAAGGGAAATTTTTCCCATATTATGCCTCTGTTATCGACATCGTTAGGTAGCTCTAACACAAAAGAAGGCAAGTATTTTCTCGGTTTTGGCCATCCTGCCTTATGCACTAAATAAGGGTTGACCGCGGGTTCTAACTGCCCGATTAAATCTAGAAGCGCAACCTTAAGATAAATATATAGGCTTCTGTGGTCGGGATTTGTATCTTGCGGGCTTGAGACAAAAATCTGGGTAGGCTTAAATTTCAACAAGATATTTTTTAAATCCGCCAATATACTTTGCCCTACATAAGCAGCGCCGAAAGACGGTGCGTCTTCATAGGGAACTCTATCTATACGGGTAATGAAACTAGCCGGAGGCTTGTCTTTATTCCAAAAACTGGTAAGGATGCTTTCAGTAAATCTATCAGGATAGCCTAAAAAGATAAGGCTGTCCTTTCCTACTCCCAGAAATTCCATAGCCTTATATGCTTCTTGCTGGCGGGTTTTACCTATTTGAATAAAACCGCCCTTAGAAAGAGCCGGCTTTTTTTTGTAAAGAAAATAGGAAAGTTCGTTATAGTCACCGTTGGTAAGATAGGCTATTTTTATTTGCGCTCCTTTGGCCCGCGCGCGCTGTATTACTCCCGCTAGCGCCAAGACCTCATCATCAGGATGAGGAGCTAAAATAAGAACTCTGTCTTTAGGTGAAAAATCTATTTCCGCTAAAGCGTATCGGCAATGGAAAAAAGCAATGCATGATAATAGAAAAAAAAATCGTATAACTTTTAAAGTCATATCGTTAATCTCATTATAATAAGACAGCGCAAATGATTCAAGGCTAAAGTGAGATTTTTACGGGAGATTTTTACGGGAAAAATTGAAACTATATAAATAAAAATAAAGTGGACACTTACAAATTTTCTATAATCTTAATTAACTCTTGTGGTATTATCGGTTTAACCAGATAACCAAGAACGCCAATGGATTCTGGCGGATTTCTATCAACAAAGACTTGGTCACCAGTAATAAAATATGCTTTAACCTGTGGATTAATCTGTTTTAGTTTTTGCAGTACCTCGATTCCTGTTATGTCAGACAAATGTAAATCCAAGAATACACCATCAGGCTTGTTTTCTTGGTAGATTTTTATTCCTTCCTCAGGTGTTGTGGCAGTTAGTACTTTTGCACTTCCTCTTCTTTCAATCATTTTAGCTAAAGCGGCAAGCATTTCTCCTTCGTCATCAACAATAAGAATTGTTTTCATGGTTTTACTCCTTTCTTGGGTAGTTTTATATAAAGGGTTGTACCTTTCATATATTCTGACTCAAACCAAACCTTTCCCTGATGGTTTTCTTCAATTAGCCTCTTTACCACATACATACCAATACCTGTTCCTGATATGTAAGAAGATTTGGTGGTAAAGAAAGGGGCAAAAATTTTAGATTTATCTTTTTCTTTTACGCCTGAGCCGTTATCGGATATTGCTATGAGGGAATAATCAGGCTCTTGGGTTAGTTTCAGGGTAATTGAGGGTTTAAATTTGTCTTTTTCTTCAGGGCGTAGGCGGTAGTTTCTTTTGTCTAAGATAGCTTCATAGGCATTATCTATGATATTAAAGAGGCATTCAAGGAGCTGAATTCTTATTCCATAGATAATGTCATTGGTTCCTAAATCAAGTCTTATGGGAAACTTGCTAATTTCGTGTTTTGTCTGTACAAGCTCTAAGACGTTATTTATAAATTCATTTAAAGAAAATTCGCTAAAGAATTTAGCTTTTTCGTCTTGTGCTGCACGGCCAAAGTTTAAGATTCCTTTGATTACACCATCAGTTCTTGTTACATTGGCGATAATTGAGGCAGTATTTGTTAAAAACTCATCAAAGGCTTTCTTTAGGTCAGGGTTTTCATCTATAAGCTTCGGGTGTGTTTTAATAAAGTCCTTCATGCTAAAATCTAAATCTCCAGCACAAATTGCAAACTGATTCAACCTGTTCTTTATTTGATGAGCTGCGCCGTCAGCCATACCGCCTATTAGATGTAGCTTATCTGCGGTAAAGATTTTCTCCTGAGCGTTTTTAAATTCTTCTAAGAATAAACAATAGCTAATAGCCAAGGCTGCCTGATGGGAAAGGGTCCTAAAGACAGTCAGGTCATCCTGAGAATAAGGCTGATGGTTTAATTTTTCTCCTAAAAAAACAAATCCTAAGAGATTGTTTTCAACACTAGAAGGGATAATCAAACTTAATGGCAATGGCGGTTCTAAAGAATTGCGCAAGCTTTCAGGTAATTCTTCGTAAGGCACAGGCGTTTGGTTGATTCTTAAGTAATCAACGAGAGGGTGATTGTAAGGAAACTTTATTTCAAATTTACTCAATCCGGAATCTCTTATGGCTTTGAGATGATAAGATTGGTGATTCGGATTATCAAGAAAAATAGCTGCAAATTCTATCTTTACTAATTTTTTTATAATATAAACAATAAGTTTTGCTAAATGGTTTAAGTTGCGTTCCCTTACCATGCCGCTTGCGGCTTGCAGAAGTAATTTTTGATAGCTTTTTTGTTCGGCAAGCAGGATATTTTCCATATTCTTTTTGATTTGGTTATAAGCAAAAGTGGAAAGCGTTGCAAAGAAAGCCAGTAAACAAAACGGCAGAAACCACCAATGCATACCCAATAGCGGATATAAAACAGGTTGCATTGTATAGGCAAAGAAAAATGGTATGCTTAATAGGAAGGGATAAGCTATTATTAATGCTGTAGCGCGACTGAAAGCGACACGGATATCCATTAATTGGTATTTAACAATAGCGTAAGTATATATACAGGGGAAAATCATCATGAAAATGAAACCAAAAGGATAAATATTAATTCCATAGTTAGCTAAAAAATCCACACTTCCGCAAACTCCAAATAGAGTGCCTAGAAGCGCATATTTTGTTCTTAGCTTTTCGATATCAGATATGGCATTTTTCCTATCCCATATTTTCAAAAACAAAGAAATAATCGCATAGGTGAATAGAGTCACGAAAATTAAGATTAATAAAGGATGCAGCGGCAGAGATGCGCGAGGGTAGTATCCCCAATTATATTTATAAATTCCATTTAGAAGCCAATTTGAAGACCACAAGAAGATTATAAGGGAGCTGGCAGATAACCAACTAAAAAATAAAAGAAACCTGTTTCTCTTTCCAACCAAGCAAGATACAAAATAAGAAAAAGTATAAGGTATAAGGATAATACCGATGTAACTCAACTTATACCAAAAAACAATAATTGTTTCTTTATCAGAAATAATTGCAATGGAAGAGAACAAAAGCCAGACGGCAATAGTTGACCCGAAAACAAAAAAGCTCCGATTTACTCTTGATTTTTTATTTTTTTTAAAAGCAAACAGGGAGAAAAGAAAAACGATAAGGCATGATGAAAGATGGGATAAAAAATATAGATTTAGTTTCATTGCGCGGCTAGATCTATGAAAAAGATGTGTTTTGTATCGTCTTCGCTGATTTTCATTTCATATTTATATTCGCTGAGCGATTCGTTAATAATCTTTTCCATGTCTTCTTTGCTACGAGGAAGAAATGACCAATCACAAAACCAATCCGAGGCGATAGATTTGTGAACTTTAACATTTTTATGTGCAAGTATTAGCGTGCCTTTTTCTTTTAATGAATTAAAACAAAATTTTATAATCTCGCCTAAAATAAGATTCGGAAGGTAATCTACTAATCCAATACTATAAATTAAATCTTGTTTCCCCAAAATCTTCAAGTATTTGTCCGGTGTTTTATATAAATTGATGATATTCTCTTGCACAAAACTAAATTTGATAGAAACTGAATGATATTCACCTAAAGTTTTTTTTGAAAATTCTAATGCATCGTTATCCCAATCTATTAAAGTAAGAACCAACTTTTTATTAAACGGAAATTTGGTACTATCCAGCAATTCTCTTATTTCCCTACACGAACCAGATCCAAGATTCATAATATTCAATTTTTCGGTTTTATAATTTTTAACAAAATCAATGAGCCTGTTTTTCATTATATCTTTTCTAATCCTAATAGCCTCTACATAACTATCTTTAAGAAGATATTTATCTCCGCAAAAACTAAAGCCTTCCGATAAGGGTTTATTACCATATAATATTTCTATTAATTTGTAATCCCCCGGATGCCCCGATGGTTTATCATAACCCCATCGCATTAAGAAAATCTTATTAATGAAACTACTCGCTTGTTTTCTAAATGTTTGCTTAATTTTTTTTAAAACCGCTTTTTTATTAATCATCCCCTCTATCTCTGCCATCTTATTTATTAAATAATCGGAGTAGGAAGCATAGGGGGCATAAGCTTTATCCTGGGAAATTTTATTATTTATAATAAGATTTTCTAACTCATTCATTTTTTGGAGATATTCTTCCACATCCTTTGTGAAAAAAATCTCAACTGCTTGTTTTTCTCTAGGTCCGTTTGTCATCGTAATGATGTCTTTTATCTATCGTTCTAGTTCTTTATCCATATTGTTAAATATTTAACAATTTCTCTATTGTAGATATACGTTCTCAAGTGATCTAATTTTAGGTATTTCAGCTTCGGGAATGACTACTTTATATTTCTTCTCAATACTCGCTACAACCTCTAATGCCATCATACTGTCAATGCCTAAATCTTCAGCAAAACGGGAATCATCTTTGATCTGTTCCTTTGTTTTCATATACAGTTTCCTCGTGCCACAGTAACATGTCACAGTATGTCACAGTATGTCACAGTAAGACATAATGCTTTGTTGGATCGGTGGCACTCTTGGCCACGACTTTAATGATGCGTTTTCTGAGAGTAGCTGTTTGAGTTCGTTTTTGACCTGTTCAAGGTTAATTTCGCTAGACATATTGTTACCCCCCCTACACAAGGCTTATTTTATATCCTTATAGCTTATAAATCAAGCTATTATGGCTAAAAGTGAGATTTTGGAGTTTCCCCATTTTTTTAATCTGAATGACGGATGGAAACGGATGGTTACGGATTCATACGGATAATTATAGGATTTATCCGTTTGAATCCGCCAAAATCCGTATGCATCCGTTTCGCAATATCATAGATTTTAATTTCCCTTATTTCATTGGTTATAAAGAGTTGTGTAAAAATACCCATAAATTTTGGGGAATGTTCAGTAAAGTAAGATTCTTTATTAATGAGGGAAAATGAGCCCGTAGCGGTTCAGCGCTTCCTTTAATATAGCCTTTACTAAATCGCGGTAGCCCCTACCTTGCAGCCTACATAAAATTGGTAGGTCACTATAAAACGGCGAGAGGCCAGGCAAAGGGTTTATGTCTATTATTTTGGGTATATTATTTTTATCCAATCTAAAATCTATACGCGCAACATCCCTAAGTTCTAAGATACTAAAAGCCATTAGGGCGTATTTTTTTATCTTGCGCCTAATCGCTGGGGGTATTTTCTTTTGCGGTTCATATTTTATTTTTGATTGCCACTCTCTTTTTACCTCTTGGGAATAAAGAAATATTTTTTGCGATTCGTCACGCAACCTTATCCTCATCATTCCTAAAAGGTAGGGATTTTTGTTTCCGCAGACACCAACGGTAATTTCATCTTTCTCTAAAAATTCCTCCACCAATGCCGGCTGCTTATACTTGGAAATTACACAAGCTACCCTTTCTTTCAATTCTTTAAAATTTTTTACCACGGAATTTAAAAATATACCTTTCGAGGAGCCTTCCCAGCGTGGCTTGACTATAAATCTTTTTTTATCCCGACGCGATAAAACCAACCCCGACGTAACGTCGGGCTGGATGGAAGCGTGGTCGGGATTTCGCTCCACGTGTAGCGTCTGTGAGAAACTGCGGGCTTTAACCCGTGGAGCTTCATTTTCAAAAATATATTTTAAAGAAACTAAGTCTTTATCATCTTTTACTAAAAACATCAGCGGAACAGGAATATTCGCAGATTTTAAAATAATATTGGTAAGATATTTATCTAAAGTTATGCCTAGGGAAAGGGGGTCAGAACCGGAATAAGGAATATCTAAGCTCTCTAATAAACAAGGAACCTGTGATTCTCGCGCTCTGGTATTACCTATGCCCTCGGCAATATTGAAAATAAAGTCAGGCTTTCTCTTGAGAATATTTTTCAAGAAATTCTTGTCCTGCTCAAAAAGAATAACCTCAAAACCTAAAGCTTCTAACTCTTTCCTTAAGGCTTGTATAGTCTCGATCTCGTCATATTCTTCGAAAGCATCGTCTTTTATCCCTTTTTTCTTTAAGTTAAACGCTATGCCGATAGTATGTATCATGCAGTTTCTCAAAAATCACCCTAAGTAAACCCCGTTAGAAAGCTTGAAACGCGCATTACGCCCCGTTTTCGCTCTGTATATTTTACCCCGTGTTTACCCCACGGGGTTTTCTAACGGGGTAAACCTCTTACGAAGATGCGCCTCTGCCTAATTTTATAAGCGAATAACCTTGTAATGACGGCTTAATTAACCCGCTCAACTACCCTCATGGTTATGCTGAACGACGCCGAAACACTAATCTTTGGGGTTATAATAGAAAAAGGCCTCATTCTTATAGTTACGTAGAATCAGGCCTTCGGGAGATACTGAAAGCAAGTAGTTAGGGCCGAGCGGAATTTTACCTTTACCTTCTGTGCCGTCCACGACAAATGTGGGAATACACATTCCTCCGGTATGGCCCCTTAACTCTTCCATTAGTTCTATACCCTTCCAGATGGACGTTCTAAAATGCGAAGCGCCGACAACCGGATCGCACTGATATAAATAGTATGGCCTTACCCTTATACTTTGAAGCTTTTGGCATAATTCTAACATTACGCTTAAATTGTCGTTTACACCCTTCAAAAGCACCGACTGGCTGCTTACGGGAATACCGCAACGCTGTAATTTCTTACAGGCAAGCGTAGCCCCAGGAGTAATTTCCCAAGGATGGTTAAATTGGGTATTAATCCACAAATTTTCATATTTACTTAAAACTTTGCATAAATTATCATCTATGCGCTGAGGAAACACAACCGGCGCGCGAGTGCCGATACGAACTGCCTGGATATTATTTACGTTGGCAATAGATGAAAGTATATAATCAAGCCTTTCTGTTGATAATGTAAGCGGATCTCCACCGGAAACGATAATCTCTCGTATGTCTTTATTCTCCCTGACATAAGTTAACGCTAAATCAATATCCTTTAATGTAGGCTCAGGGATCCGGCTACGCCACAAGCGTTTCCTGGTGCAGTAACGGCAATACATAAAACAACGCCCTGTCGCCAAAAGAAGCGCTCTGTCGGGATAACGGTGCACCAAACAAGGAATAGGAGAAGTTTTCTCTTCACCGAGAGGATCAATTTTTTCATGGATTTGCCACTGTAGCTCATCTACAGAAGGAATACATTGTTTTCTTATGGGATCGCTGGCATTAGATGGATCTCTTATCAAAGAAAGATAATAGAGTGGTATTCTCATATGAAAAGTCTTAACAACCTGTTTTAGGAGTTGCTTTGTCTCTTCTGTTAGAGGAAAAATTTTAGAAAGGTCATCAATATTTTTGAAGGAATTTCTGCACGCGGTATGCCAATTTTCTTCTACGATAATATCATTTTTATAAATTGCAGGTTCTGTATTACTGCCCCCAGGTTCCTCTTCCAAAGAACTCATTGTTTTTTTACGTTCACCCATTTTTACTTTCCTCCTTTAATGAGTAGATAACTTACGGTAGCCCGTAGGGGGCGAACGTAAGTTATAGCGAAGCGTCTGCGAATTAAACCCTTGACATTTACTTTGATAATTTTTTAAGGTAGATGTCAAGGGTTAAATTCAGACTTATAATTTTTGTTCGCTACATTCCATAAATTATGTCTTCATTTAAAAAAAATATCCCTCTCACTGCTGCACAATGAGAGGGAAAATTTTTCATTATTTTATTCCGACACGACAAAACTACCCCGACATTATGTCGGCGTAACCGCAAGCATAGTCGGGATAGCCCGCACAGCTTCCTGCCTAATAACTCTTAGTATTCTTTAGGCAAATTTTCTTCGCCAGAAACGCCTTCTTCAGAGTTCGACATAGACTCTTCTTCAAATATATAATTACAACTTTTTACCCTTGGGCCTGCGTCTGTTTTTTCTACGATAACCTCCACCTTATCCCCTACCTCTAAATAAGAATCTTCCAAAAGTTCTTTTGTTACTAAAACTTTTGTGGTATCTACAACCATTGAACTCCCATCCGCAGCAATTTCTTTTATCGTGCCTTTAATTGTTTCTTCTTGCGGTAGGCTTTGAGTTTTTGGCTGCTGGGTAGCATCGGGAGCCTGCTCTGCTGCAGATTCCTTAACTACGCTTGTTTGGGTCTTAGTGTCTTGACCAAAAGTAGGCGTCAAGGCAATAAAAGCAAAAACTATAAACAATGACAATAATATTTTCAACATTCTAACCTCCTTTAATGAGCAGACGATTTATGGTAGCCTATAGGCGAACACAAATCGTAAGCTTTAGCTGTCTGCGAATTGCCCGCCACTGATATTTTATTATATGTGGGCGGGTCTGCCTCTGGCAGAAATCCTTGACATTTACCTTTATGACTCGTTAAGGTAGATGTCAAGGATCTAATTTGACTACATAATTTTTCTACGCCCATAGCTTGAAAGATTATAAGTCTCATTAGAATTCCTCTGAATCTGCTGCGTCTTCTTCGTCATAATCTTTTTCTTCCTCTGCTAACGAATTCATCACTTCTACCCGGGGCGGATCAAGTCTTATAATTTTTAATTCAGCGTCGCAACTAGGACAAACCGTTGTGTCACCAGTTTCCAAATAATCCTCCAACTCAAATTCATCTGCGCATTCTGGGCATTTTATCATCCGTACCCTTGCCATTTAAAAACCTCCTTCAATGAACGCACAGCTTATGGCAGCTACTGCGAACCCCGCTAGGAATCTTCGATTTCTAAGCGGGGCGAACATAAGTTGTGCTGCGCGAATTTTGCCCCACACCCAGCGACATATTCATTACGCTGGGATAGTTGGTTTACTTATTATTCAAATATCAGTTTGAGTTACCCATCACCCTATCTGGGTGTGGGGTAAAATTCAGACAAGTCCCGTCCTGAGGAAACGTCTTCATTTTATATTAGCCCTTCTTTTTTTTAGTTCTTTTTCTGCCTGCCACCAATCGCCTGTAGCGCTACTGCCGGGTTTGCCTTTGTTTAACTAGATGTAATACGCTACTCGCTTATCTTTTTCAAATCGCCGGAAGAATACTTGCAACAATTATCTTCTTGGCTTTTCTTGCGGTACAGGAAAGTATACCCTAACGGGCACAAGTAAGACCCTTCCTTTAGAATGTATTAGGAAGGTCTATCCCCCTGGATAAAAAGGTTTTTGCTGTACCAACAAAAGGCTACCCCTGTTTCGTAGTTACCGCAAGGAAGTTCGAAGTTGTGAACTTGCCAACTTCGTTGGCAAGCGAACTTTCTTGATATTATTTTTTCTCATCGCCAGCGCTTTCTCCTTTTTAAAATTGGTTACAGTGATAATGCACCTAAGTAAAATATACTAAAAAAAACCTCTTTGTCAAATATTTTTTGATATTTACTTTTAAAACGCAGCTTTGTCCTCGCCCTGATCCTTCGACTACGCTTCGAACAAGGGGGCGAGGATTGAGTGCCGCGATGTATCAAGTAATTGCATCTAAAGCCCAACTAAAAGCTTTTACGCCTTCTTTACCTATATTACTTTTACGTAACGCTTGGACATTTGACAATAATTCCTTAGCTTGGTTGTCTTGACAAGCAACATATAAAATGTTATTTCTTCCCGGCCAAACGTCATTGCCTAAATGAATGCCGCTAGTTGTGCCGCGGCCGAATGTAGCCAAGATTTTGGAATAATTGTTAGTGGCGCACTTTTCTAAAACTTCCATTACTTCTGCATCAATAGCTTCGTTATAACTAATCATTACCATTTTTAAACTCATATTAATCTCCATTTTAAATCCGAAGCACGAAATCCGAATTCCGAAATAAATTCGAATGTTCCAATCTTTGAATTTTCTAAACTTTTTTAGCTTCGGTCATTAGAGTTTTGAAAATTTGAACATTGTTTCGGGTTTCGATATTCGGATTTCGGATTTTTACCTACGCTCTACCATCTGTTTTCTGTACTCTGTTATCTGTTCTCCGATGAAACACCGCATATAAAGTCGGGACAAATAACATTGTAATCAAAGTAGATATGGTTAAACCTCCGACCATGGTCACGCCTATGGGCTGCCAAGTCTCTGAGCCTTCGCCTCTCGATAAAGCTAAAGGAAGCAGTCCTGCTAAGGTAGTAATAGTAGTCATAAGTACCGGCCGCAAACGTTCTTTTCCGCCAAGAGTAACTGCCTCATACATAGATAAGCCCCTGGCGCGTAGTATCTGAATATAGCTTACTAAAACTATAGCGTTGTTAACCACAATACCCATAAGCATAACAATGCCTAAATAACTGATAACATTTAAAGTTACGGGCTCAGGAAAAATGAATTTTAAAAAAGGTAGCTGCGTGGCAAGAAAACCTAAAATTACACCGGTAAAGGTAAATGGTATGGCAAACATAACAATGAAAGGGTCAAGTAAAGATTCAAATTGCGCAGCCATCACCATATATACCAAACATATGCCTAAAATTAAAAGCAAGAAAAGGTCTCTAAATGCCTTTTTCTGCTCATCAGCTTCGCCTCCGAAATTTACCATGATATCAGCGGGTAAAGTTATTTTGGCAAATTCATTTTTGAGGTCATCTACAATTTCTCCGGAAGAACGCTGGTAAGTATTACATTCCACTCTTACTATCCTTTCGCGGTTCTGGCGTTCAATCTCTATAGGCCCGAGGCTTTCGTAAATTTTTGCGATATTAGACAGTTTAATCGGCTTTCTTAAAACTCCGCCCTTTAACGTAATAACATCCTGTAAGGGCGTAAATGTCTTTATATCCTCCGGCAGAGGCGAAATAATCGGTAAATTTCCGATATCTTCTATCTTAGAACGCGAAGGCTCATCCAGCCTGACATAAATATCGTAGGTTTCGCCTTTTTCTCTATATTTAGTGGCAGATGAGCCTTCAATAGAAGTTTTTAAATTATTAGCTATAGTATACATATCCAGGCTTAACATTGCCGCTTTTTCTCTATCCACTTCTATTCTAATTTCCGGCCTGCTTTCGTCCCGGGAAACGGCTACGTCAACCGCTCCGGGTATTTTTTCCATAATTGCTTTTATTTTTTGCGCCAAAGCGTCAGTATCGCTAAAAGAATGCCCGATTATTTCAACTTGTATAGCTTTTCCGCCCATACCGGTAATAAGCCTGCCCAAAGGGTTACCGGTAGAGACGTCCGCTTTTATTACGCCGGGTATATTTCTTATACGGCTACGCACGGCCTGGCCAACTTCTTTTACGGAGCGCTTTCTCTCCTGTTTAGGCACGAGTTTCGCTCCAGAAGAAATAACATGTGTTCCGGAAGCGCCCCCCATAGACCTTCCTACTCCGGTAACCGTGCCGCTTCTTACATAATAAAATTTTGCCTCCGGCACATCAGTTTTTAAAATTTCTTCTATGCGCTGCGCAATCTTGTCGGTTTCTTCAATTCGTGTTCCTACAGGAAGGCTAACCGTAATACGTAAATCTCCGGAATCTTCTTCCGGCATGAATTCACTGCCGACAAAGCGGCTTAAAAATAAACTGGCGATAAAAGCTACCAAAAATCCGAGAAGCACTATTTTTTTATGCCGTAATGCCCATCCCAGAGCGCGCGAATAAAACTCCTCCCATGACTTAAACATTTTTTCTGAAATCTCATAAATCTTTTCTTTCCAAGCGTGCAACCTGTGGCCTGCGGCTTGCGGCGTGATTTTCATCCACTTTGAACAAAGCATAGGGCTGAAAGTGACGGCAGTAAAAAGAGAGGCTAGTAACGTAACAGTAATAATAATAGCAAGTTCTCCGAATATTATTCCTACTACTCCGGTGATAAATAACATTGGCAAATATACGACTATAGTAGTATATGTTGAAGCGGATATAGCTAAAAACATTTCCGAAGTTCCGAAAATTGCCGCCTCAGTGGGCCTGTTACCTTTTTGCAGGCGCCTATAAACATTGTCCACTACTACAATGGCATTATCTACCACCATACCAGTAGCTATAGCTACAGAAGAAAGGCTAATAGTATTTATATTTTTACCGCTTAGGAAAAGATAGATAAAACTGATAAGCAAAGAAAAAGGGATAGTAAGAGCAACGATCGCACTCGGGGCAAACTGGCGCAGGAAAAACCAGACTACGGCAATTACCAAAACTATCGCTATCCAAAGCGAAGATTTTAAAGAATCTAGGGAGTTTATAATATCCTGAGAGGTATCAAAAATAATATTCATCTTAACGTCAGCGGGAAGGTTTTTTTCTAGTTCTTTAATTCTTTTCTTAACGCGGTCAGCCACTTCTACGGCATTAGTTCCGCTTTGTTTTTGCACCATCATAATTATGCCGCGATCTTTATTGATACGCACCAGGCTGGTTACTTCTTTAAAGCTGTCCTCAACTTTTGCTATATCTTTTAAATAAATAGGTTTACCGTTACGTTTGCCTAAAATTACTAAGTTTATTTCGTCGGGGCTAGCAAACTCTCCGGGTAACCTTATCAGATAATCGGTGAGCCCGGTTTTAAGGCTGCCTACGGGTTGGGTAATATTTTCTTTTTTTAAAGCAGCCTGAATATCCAGAATAGAAAAAGCATAACCTTCAAGGCGCTGGCGGTCTACCCAAATATTGATTTGACGCTGCAGGCCTCCGCCTTGCAGTTGTACTGTCCCCACGCCGGGAAGCTGACGCAAAGCATCACCCACAGTTTTATCCATAAGATCGTAAAGTTCGGGATAAGTTTGTTTTGCTGTCACGCCTATAGCAAGGACAGGAATGTCTGCGGTATTAAATTTATGAATAAAAGGATTATCCATTTCATCGGGAATATCAGGCAGGGATCTTTTAGCAAGCTCTATGCGGTCACGAATGTCATTCGAAGCTTCGTCTAAATTAGTTCCCCAAATAAATTTAAGAGTAATCACTGATGAGCCCTCTGAAGAACGAGAGGTAATTTTTTCTAACCCCGGCGTAGTACCCAGCCGGTTTTCCAATTCCTGGGTTACTTTTACTTCTACATCTTCCGGGCTTGCGCCAGGATAGCTTGAAATAACTGTTATTGAGGGCGGTTCAATTTCAGGCATCATATCTATACCAAGGCGGGTAAGGCTATAGGCGGCAAGAATCAGAATAGAGAAAAAAATCATTAAGTTAGTAATGGGCTTTTTTACGCCAAATTCTGGAAAATTCATTGTATTATTCCTCGGTAATAACTTGCGCGCCGTCACGTAGGCGCTGCTGGCCCATAATTACTACGAGGTCTCCTTCCTTCAATCCTTCCTGCACTTCATAGTAAGGGCCCTGGCGGATGCCTAAGGTAATCTTCTTTAATTGCGCTTTCTTATTTTCTATCGTGTAAACATACACATCGGGGATTTTGCCTACAATCGCTTCTTTCAAAATAACCGGGGATTTTTTATGTTCCTGCAGAATCAACTTTACCCGGGCAAACATTCCTGATTGTAATTTATGCTGGGGATTATCCACGGTAATTTCTATAGGCGAAGCGCGCGTAGCTAAGTCTACAACCGGGCTGATTTTGGTGATTTTTCCGATAAATTGTTCCTCGGGGTATGCGTCAACAGTTACATTGGCAGATTGGCCTAAAGAAATCTTTGACAAATATTTTTCGGGGATTTCTACCTCTATCTTTACCTTATCCATGCTCACTACCAAAGCTATCGCCGTCTGTGTATTCACGTTTGTGCCGATATCTATATAGACTCTACCCACTATACCGCTTAAAGTGCTTTCTACCGGGGCCTTCTCAAATTTAAGCCCGACCTCGTCACGGTCAATATAAGCAATTACGTCCCCTTTATCGACGCGGGCGCCGTCCTCTTTCACCTTTTCAATGATTTTTCCGCTCACCTTAGGATAAATAGCCACCTCATTCTCTGCTTTAATATTACCGACATACTCAATAATATTAGCTAAATCCCTAAGCTCAACTTTACTTACCTTAACGGGAATAACTTGCGGGACGTTATTTTCTTGTTCTTCCTTTTTGCTGCAAGATACTAAAATAAAAACTGCCGCTAAAATCCATATAAAACTGTTCTTTCTAATCTGCTTCATAAAACTCACTCCTTCGACGCGCTTAGTTCGACTTCGCCCTTCGATAAACTCAGGACTCGGCCTGAGCGTAGTCGAAGGCCTTCGCTCACCACAAGTCGCTTGCTCAGGATTGTCCCTCGACTTTGCTCGGGATCCCTCAGAGAATCCTGAGCTTGCCGAAGGAACGCTAAAAGCGTCAAATACTCCCTTCTGCCTTATCCAGGCTGCTTTTAGCTATAATATAATCGTAAAGCACCTGCTCCTTGTTAAACAAAGATACTTTGTATTTTAAATAAGCGTCACTCATATCAAGCAGGCTCGCTATTCCTTCCTTATATTTCTTTTTTAAAGTATAAAAATTGTTCTTGTAAAATTTTACGTCGGACTCCGTAGCCTCAATACTGCTGATTGCGTTTTTAAAAGATAAATATGCATTCTTTAATTCCAAGGCAATATCTTGGAATGTTCGCTCTCTTAGAAGCTGCGTTTGTTTTAAATCTACTATTGCCTGTTCTATTTTTGTCTTTGTGGCAAAACCGTCAAATATAGGCCAGGTTAAAGTAAAGCCGTAAACATTATAATTTTTCCATTTATTGGTACCGCCGGCAGTCAACGATACAAAACGTTCTCCGCTGTAAGAATCCCAGGTAGCGTAGATTTCCGGCATATTGCCGGCCTTAGCAATATTTATGGCCTTTTTATCAGCTTTTTCTTGTGCCTCATATTGCCTGATTTCCGGCCTTTTCGCCATTGCCGCGAGAAGCGCCTTATCGTATATGACTTCTCTGTGTTCGTAAACAAATTTTGCATTAGGTTTTATCTTAACCGCCTCTTTCAAGAATAACAATTTACATAGCAATGCCTGGCTTGCCTGAGCATGGTTTAAAGATGCCTCAAGATTCTTCTTCGCGCTATCCCATGATGCCCTAACATTTAAAAGTTCATTCCGGGAAACTTCGCCCTTTTCATAACGTTTTATTATAACATCATAGTGTTGCTTTGCATTTTGTAATATTTTTTTATTTAAATCATAAAAATAATCAGCTAATACCAAAGTGCAAAAAGTTTTCTTTACGTTAAATATTGTTTCTAGCTTTGTTTTATCTAACAGCGCGGTTTCAACATCGCGTTTGTATTCATTTTGTTTTATAGTGTTAATAATTTTACCGCTTTTAAAAATATTTTGCTTTAGGCTCGCATTAATTAGGTTGGTCGTGTATGGTTTTGGCTGGAGTTCTTGCGTCGTATCCCTATCAACGGTTAAATTCAAAGTAGGTAAAACTTCTGCCCATGCTTCATTAATTTTCCATTTTGCTTTTTCTATGGCCCCGGCGCTAAGTAAAATATCGCGGTTATCCCTAAGGGCAATAGTTACCGCTTCGTCTAAAGTGAGCGTAACCTCCTCTGCCGCGCAATATAAAGCCGGCAATACAATAAATATAGTAAAAATTAAAAATGTTTTTTTCATTCGTCGGGACATTTTTCTTTAGTTAAAATATCTTTTATCTGGGTAAGAATACGCAGATAATCACGCCTATCGCTTTCGGAAATTCTACCAAATATCCTGATAACCATTTGGCGCCTGCGTTCATTGACTCTCTTTACTAAGTCACTACCCGCGGCGGTTAGTTTAACCTTAACAATTCTACGGTCATTACTATCGTGAATTCTTACAATGTAACTGTCTCTAACTAACCTGTCTACTAATCCGGTCATGGCGGCTGTAGTCGCATTCATGCAACGCGCTAAATCCGTCATTCTTGATTCGCCCTCCCGGTAAAGAGATTCCAAAATAAAAAATTGCGGTAAAGTAATATTACCTTTATATAGCTCTTTTACTAGGCGCCGGGCAAACCCCTTCATTATTACCGGCATGATTTCATTAAGGTTATCCGCGAAAGCCGATAAAGAAATTTGCTGCATCTTTAACTTCCTTTATATTAAACTATGTTAATTATTAACTATGTTGAATATAACATGTGAGGGTTATAATGTCAAGGAAAAATATCGAAGCTTTCCCATTTTTTGTGCAATTTTTTCTTTTAACGTCTTTAAATACTGTAAGTTACAGAAAATTAGCGATATATTTTTTAGGAAAGCTTCTGATTCCAGCGATTAAATACCGATTACAG
>JAUYCY010000145.1 GCA_030692055.1 Candidatus Omnitrophota bacterium
CGGTGAACAGTCCACCTATTAACGTTAGCGATAGGCTTAATTTAATCATTTTATCACGTTATTAGGTAATTTTCAAGGCGTAACCGAATATGGTATACGCCTTTTATGTTTGTTTGTTTGTATCTCAATTTTTTCCGGTAGTGGATTACATCACCTTACTAGGGAAATTAACATGAGATACTACTTTAAGAAATGGACAAGCATATTCTTTCCCTGGTCAATAAAATTACGAAGTAGATTTATTGACCAGGGATATGAATTTTAGTTTGAGAGGTGAAATTATGTATTTTAAATGAGTTAAGGTTTGGTTGGTTTGGTTGTTGTTAATGAGATAAAAATTGTATGAAAATGTTGCTGTATTATATTAACTTGATTATACAGCAACATTAGGCGAAAAATGTGAGAGGGTGTGAGGTTTTGAAATTTGATTTTTCTAAGGGTGAAGGTGTAAGTATTAATGTTTTGAAGCCGGTAAAAGTAAAAGTGATGAATAACATTATTGAGGTGGTATCTATTCAAAGGGTTTGCAGAGGTCTAGAGAATGTTTTAAGGCTTTCAAAGATTCATTACATGATATTGGATACCGGTGAGGTGTTAGAATACAACCTGAGCGAAAATAGGGCTGATAATATAGCAGGTTTAAAAGATACATTCCGGAAAGTTAGGGATTTAATAAATACAAATTTTAAAGGTGGTGAAAATGAATTGCATCTTACTTTGACTTATCGTGAGAACATGAAGGATATTAAGCAGCTGTACAATGATTTTAAGGATTTTTGGAAAAGGTATAAATATAAATACGGTGATGATATTGATTATTTATCGGTAATAGAACCACAAGGACGTGGGGCATGGCATTGTCATGTATTGATTAGGCATAATGATGGGATGAAGGTTTTTATACCTTCGAATGATTTAGAAAAGCTTTGGGGACATGGATTTATTAAAATTAAGTCTTTAAAAGGTGTAGACAATATAGGTGCTTATTTATCAGCTTATTTATGTGATGTTGAATTGACGAATGAAAATTTTAAGGATGTTGTAGGAACACATATTGAGATAAAAGAGGTTGATGTTCAAGGTACTAAAAAACGATTTATAAAAGGTGGTAGGCTGCACATGTATCCTTCTGGTATGAATCTTTACAGGAGTAGTAAAGGAATAGTGTTTCCAGAGGTGAAAGAAGTGGAATACAAGGAAGTAAAAAAAATAGTCGGTTCGGCAAAACCAGACTATACAAGAACAATTACAATTATTGATGATGAGGATGATAATAAGATCCTCAATCAAATTACATATGAACATTATAACATGAAACGTAAAAATTTGAAATGAAATGACTGACAGATGGGGGAAGTGAAGGGGGTCTCCATCGGAAGGAAATGTCATGTTAAAAGCTGTCGGTAACCGCATTATTTTGATAACGGTTGTATTTTATAATAATGCGGTTACCGGTGCATGATGGAATTATGGTATTCTGTTTAGGATGCGGTAATACATCCTTTCTGATATTTTATGTTTATAACATGTTTCGTATGGTAGTATACCTTGCTTGTGTGCCAGGGTAACTTCTTTTTCTTGTTTAGGATTTAGTTTGCGTGGCCGTCCTCCTGGATGTTTCATAATATCACCTCGATTTAAGTGTATCATGTATAGTATTAGCTGTCAATACTACTATGGAAATATCATAAAATGTGATATTATTTTTTAATGAGTTTATAGTTAGAAAGTAGTGTTAAAGTGGTATCAAAGTAGTGTTAAAGTGATATCACTTTAATGTTATTATGGTATAAAAAATATCATAAAATGCGATATCCTTTTGAGGATATATAGAGTAAAAATATTTAATTAAATGTTTATCTAGCATGGATTTAAGATGCTTTTCATCCATGCGTATATGTTAGTTTAAGTTAGTATCTACAAAGCTGATGCATGCAAATGGTTTTTACATTGCTTTTTTTTGGGGGGTTATAGGAAGTAATGGGTGCGAACCCTCCTGGTGAATACGGTAACAGGTAAAGATAAATTTTGAGCCAGGGGGGTTACGGTTGACAGGTGTTTTTCCTGTCAAGGTACTATTACATAACATGAATGATGATAAAAATTTGCATATATTTAAATATTTTGGTAAGCTAGATTTGAAGTTCCAAAAAATTCATAATTAAACTTTATAGGCTGGTGATACTAAGAACCCTTTATGGGTTAGGTAAACTAAGAAGCCTATAGCATATCTTAAGGAATTGGAACTTCTTTAAGATACCGTATTCGGTGAACAGTCCACCTATTAACGTTAGCGATAGGCTTAATTTAATCATTTTATCACGTTATTAGGTAATTTTCAAGGCGTAACCGAATATGGTATACGCCTTTTATGTTTGTTTGTTTGTATCTCAATTTTTTCCGGTAG
>JAUYCY010000136.1 GCA_030692055.1 Candidatus Omnitrophota bacterium
TGTTTGTTTTCGTAGCTAACTCATTTATTGTAAACTGGGCATATACGTCATCATAGAATAGCTTTATTATTTTATCTTGCATTTTAACCTCCATTATCACTTGTGGTGATAATATTATCACCGAGACTGATACATGTCAAGTTAAATTTTAAAAGGAGAAGTGGGCGAAGCCTGTTTCGGGTGCGTGGGGAATTTTCCTAGTGGCTGCTTTTTAGCGGCTTGCGCCAAGACGCCTGCCCCGTACCTGAACGAAGTGAATGGTGCGGGGCAAAAACATCAAAATCACCCACAACCCCGCACATTTAGATGTGCGGGGTGAATTTTTTGTCCCCTTTTCCCGCCTTTGGCGGGATCCCGCTCTGGCGGGAAATTTTTTGTTTTCAGAAACAGAAAGAAAATCACAATGTCAAAAGAATCAAAAGCTTACAAAGATTTGCCCACCTTGCTGGGAGATAAAAAGAAAAGAATCTCCTGAGCTTCTATTTATTCTATCAAGTCGAGCAATATCTGTGCTTCAGAGTCATACGGATAAAACTTAAGCGTCTCTTCCAGCTGTTTCTTTGCCTCTGAGATTTTGTTACTTCGCAGATAAATCCTAGCTAAATTCTTTCGGGCGAGAGCATAATCTGGCTTTGATTCAACTGACTCGCGATAAAGTCGCTGGGCTTCTGCAAAATCACCTCTTCTCTCATAAATTACGCCTAAATTATTCAATGCTTCGGCATATGTAGGCAAAATCTCTAAAGAACGTCGGAAATATTTCTCTGCCTCTTCAAAATTCCCTCTTCGAAAATAGTCTACTCCTGCATTGTTATAAGCACGAAAGCTGTATTTAGTTTTATCTATGATGTCTAAATACATATTAAGTGGATTCTGCCAATCTCTATTACGCAAAAAAGTAAGAGTACAGATGATAACCAAAACAACTACGCCAAGCCCTGTCATGTTCATCTTCAAAAACGAGGAAGAATTCCGCCATAACCTCAAAAATATAGCGATAATTACAATAAAAAATCCAACTGAGCCTAAATAAAGGTAATGCTCGCTTATAACATTATTTATGGGTATTATAATACCCGATACCGGCAAAAGCCCAAATATAAACCATAATTGACCAAAAATAATTTCTTTTTTCTTTCTACCAAAATAAAAGATAATTACAGTTAAGGAGAGCAGGAATAGCAATATCGCCCAAGCTTCATAATCTAAAGTAGATCTAATATAAGGCATGTCATATTCCATGTGTAAATTTAACGGTAGAAAAAAAAGTCTAATATACATTAAGAATGCCTTCGCAAAAACCAATGAACGAAATATTATATCCTGACTATAAGGGTTAACTTGGGCACCTTGGGTCAGTAGATTAATATTAAGAAAATTAAGGAGGCTGGCACGCAAGATAACATACCCAGCGAATACTACCCCAAAGCTCGAAAGCGAGGCGAGCTTTCTCTTATGCGTATAGATAACTTCGTAAGCTAATAAAAAAAATGGTAAAATCAAACCCATCTCTTTTGATAAAATAGAAAATATGTACAAAACCAATGTCACCAACAGGAAAAACCATCTGCCCTTCTCTCGATAAAGCAGGTAAGAATAGAATGCCGTCAAAAAGAAGAATAACATCAAAAGATCGCTGCGATTAGAAATATAATTGACCGCTTCGCTATTTATAGGATGGACAAGGAACAGAATTGCGCAACATATACCTAATAGATAATTTGTGAAAATTCTTCGTAAAAGAAAGAAAATAAGGATTCCATTTAGGATATGAAGAGTGATATTTGAAAGATGATAGCCGAAGGGGTTAAGTCTCCAGATTTGATAGTCAAAAGCAAAGAAGAGCGTGGTTAAAGGTCTGTAAAAGTTAAGTGTCTCTCCTGCTCCACTATGGTAAGAAGCAGAAAAAATTTTGCCCAAATACTTAATAGGGTGCCTGATAAAGATATTGTTAACAACAGTAACCTCATCATCCCAAAATAATGTTCCTTTTAGACTATTTAGATATACGCTTAGGCCCAGAAAAATAATAAGAATTACTCCTGATAACAAATGTCTACTCACTTTACAAGCCTTAATGTGGATTCTATTTTTCATAACTATCTTAGTGTCATTTCGTCAGAAGTTGGGAACAGTTCTATTTCTTGTTCTCAGGGCAGGTGTTGAAAATAACGATATCGGCTTCGTCTTCGTTAATCGATAACCGTTATTCGTCAAAAGCCCGGCAATCACCTCTGAATCCCTAACATTCATCTGGCAGCCCCAGCTTTTTAGGTAAACTTTTTTAAGCATCCTTAATACCTCATCGTTGCCTATTCTGCTAATGGCTTCTATTATATCAAATATTTTGCTTTAAATAAGTAGTTTTATTGGTGAGTTTTAGAAGGATTAATGCGGACGGAATTTATAGCGCCTTTGGCTTTGGCCATAGGAGGCCAAACCACGGCCTTCTGGCCTTTGACTTTGATGCCGTTGTACGTTTTTCCGTAAAGGCTCCTGCCTAAATTCAGAAAACTCTTCAGAAGGGATTCCGGGGTGTTTTGATACAGGGAGAGTAGATCTAATAAGTTTTTCAATATCCCGGACATCGCGACTCTGGTCAGGAGTAGCAAAAGAAATCGCATGCCCGCGGCAACCTGCCCTCGCGGTGCGGCCGATACGATGCACATAATTTTCCGCATCTTCAGGAAGGTCGTAATTAATAACCAATTCGATACCGATCACATCAATACCCCGGGATGCAATATCCGTGGCCACAAGCACCTTAAACCTGCCTGATTTAAAGCCATCGAGCGCCTCGCGGCGTTGACTGAGGGAACGATTAGAGTGTATTTCTGCCGCGCTATATCCCATATCCCGGATTGACATCATAATCTTGCGCGCATTATGTTTTGTCCGCGAAAACAAAAGAACTGAGCCGTGATATTGCGCCAG
>JAUYCY010000155.1 GCA_030692055.1 Candidatus Omnitrophota bacterium
ATTTTTCTCAATTTATCGAACCCCTTCTTTAAGACATTGCCTCTAATTCCCAGTCCCCTGGTCATTATTGCTTTTATTTTTTCAAGCTCTGCGCCAGGCCATTCCATATAAAACAATGATGCGTCTGTGCCGGCAACCTTATATTTCGGCGATTGGTAGGGACTGTTCCAGGAAAAATCTTTAGGCATAATTCCTCTTTCTTTGGCCATAAATTCCAGTTCCGTACCCGGATAAATTACTGTAAATCCATAAGAAGGATAAGAATTTTTCACCTGACCAAGCCATTTCATTATCTCTATGGTTTGCTTTAAATCATCAATCGTTTCATCCGGTAAATTAACCATGAAATTTTCCACAACCGCCATGCCGACATCCGAGGATGATTTAACCGCCTCCTTAACTTGATCAATGGTGATGTTTTTTCTGATAATTTTTAAAATCCTTGGACTACCCGATTCAACGCCGTAACTTATTCTGATACAGCCTGCTTTTCTCATCAACTCAAGTAAATCCTTATTTACGGTATTTACCCTTGCCCTGGCATACCAGACTATATTCAGTTTTCTTTTAATTATTTCTTCGCAAATCGCGATTGCGTGTTCATTAACCATGGTCAGTGTATCGTCCCAAAAATCAAACCCCTTAAATCCATATTCTTTCTGTAAAAATTCCACTTCATCAACAAATTTTTTCGGAGTCATCAATCTTAAGCCGGAACGGGCATTGGCACAATAAACGCAAACATTCGGACATCCCCTTGCGCTCATTACTCCAATCGAGCGTATTTTAGTTCCGTCTATTGGCTTATTATATTCTTTCATATCGAAAAGATGCCATGCCGGCATCGGCAATTCGTCAATGTTTTCAATCAGGTTCACGGCTTTATTTTCGAAAATCTCGTTATTTTTTCTGAATACTATCCCGGGAACCTCAGAAAGATCTTTATTTTCCTCTAGTCTGTTTAGAAATTCTACAATTGGCCTCTCTCCTTCGCCTTTAATGATATAATCTATTTCCGGAACAATTTCCAAAGCATTTTTTGCGGTCAGAGAAAAATGCGGACCACCGGTCAAAATAATAATATTTTTATCTCTTTTTTTAAGCTCTTTAAATAAGCTAATCGCCTTAAAACGATTATCTGTAATCGCATGAACACCGACTACATCGGGATTCTTTTCTAAGATTTTTTCTGCCGCTCTAGGGGCATTTAAACCGTAAGTATGAGAATCAAAAATCTCTACCTGATGCTTGCTGAATTTTTCGATATATGCCGCGATATAACCAATTCCCAAAAACGGCAAACCCTTTCTTTCCAGGTCACCTTCGGCGCGCGGTGAGGTTGTGAGTATTATTTTCATTATAATATTATCCGAATGATTCGAATACTTATCCGAATCAACGAATACTTAAATGATATATTATCCGAATGATTCGAATATTTATCCGAATCAACGAATGCCCTATGATAAGCCACTATCTGAATCGACAAATCTGTTTAAAACTCGTTTTGGTTTTAAGTAATATTCACGGAAATTTACAATTAGGCCAAGGTCTTTGTCAAAAGCATCAAGATATCTTTTCATTTGATAATAGTCTTCTTTGGTTATGATTCTCTTAGCTTTCAAATCTACAATAATAGTGTCTTCGATTATAAAGTCCGGAATATTTCTTTTCGGGTTCTCGCCTTCAAATGATGGCGGTAGCGCTTTTTCTCTTTCGTATTTGATATTTTCTGATTTCAATAAATTCTCTAAAGCATCCGCATATTGTTGTTCGTTCATGAAGCGCCCGAACTCATTATGAACTTTAAAACATAACCCGCAAATCTTATAAGATAATTCTGGATGTAATACTTTTTTATAAGTCCTTTCCATTATTTATA
This sequence comes from Candidatus Omnitrophota bacterium, assembly GCA_030692055.1. The sequence continues at coordinate 1,883 of JAUYCY010000155.1, forward strand.
GTAAATTATTTGTAGATTGGGATATCAATTCGTAGATTCGGATATTATATTTATAAATTTATCAATCACCTTATCCATTGAATATTCTTGAACTTTTTCCAATTCTTCTTCTTTAAATTTCTCGTAAGTTTCTTTATCGGAAATCAATGCCTCTATTTTATGAGCAAACATTGCCACGTCGCCTGATTTGACCAAAAACCTCTGCGCTGTTTCGCAAGATATTTCGCGTACGCTTCCCACCTCGGAAGCTACGTAGGGCACGCCCATCGCCATGGCTTCCAATAAGACCCTGGGAAAGCCCTCCTCCATTGACGGCATAAAAAATATATCGGCCTCTTGATAATATTGAATAATATCTTTATTCGATATTCCGCCCAAAACTTCTATAAATTTTTCCAGTTTGTTGTCTTTTATTTCTTCAATCAATGTTTTTTTGTATGGTCCGTCTCCGATTACCTTAAGTTTGAGATTTTCTTCAAGCGACGGGAAATCGGACAAAAGGTGCTTGATTGTCGGAACAATCATGTCCGCGCCCTTGCGCTTAGAAAGCCAATGAACAAATAAAATTACCTTTGGTAATTTCGCAGATACACGCTGATCTTGCGCCTTCGGCGATACGCTGATAGACGCAGAATTATTTCTTGCTGTGTCGTAAACCTTACGTCTAATTTCTAATTTTTTACCAAAGTTT
>JAUYCY010000194.1 GCA_030692055.1 Candidatus Omnitrophota bacterium
CGTTTGTGGTTATGAAAAAACTTTGGCGTACCAATTGGTGCGCCGCATTTTTCCTGGTTACCTCGGCGTGACTGCAATTTGCCTGAAATTTCTACCGAAATTTCATGGTAAATTCCAGCCCAACAGGGCCGTCCTGGTGGACAGCGCCGACCCCTGCGCTACGCGCGGGTAAGGCGTATCTTTGGCATTTTAAGACGGTATCGCAAAAGAATTCATTTTACCCCGTTAGAGAAAGCCACCGACGAAGTCAGTGGTGTATATTTAGAAGCTGACGGTGGTTTAATGCCACCGTCAGCGCAACGACCCGTTAGGGGACGAAGTTCTCTAACGGGGTTTACTTAATTTTGGCTATGACTAAATCTGGCGTTCTAACCACTACTAAAAAATCTGATTCTGCTAAAACCTTGAAGGCATTGCTTTCAAAAACTATATACCTATCTTTCTCTTTAAGTAATTCTTGCAGCTTTAAAGTACCAGATATACTTTTTCCTATTTCTGCAAAATAAAAACGTATACCCGGATCGCCAACTTCATAAAGAAAAACTTTTTCGCCTTTAGGCAGCATTTGTTTAACCGCTGAGGCTACTTTTTTAGTTTCTGGGCAATGATCAAGGTTAAAAACACTTTTTTTGCCAAACGAAAGATATATAAGGGAAGAGAAAACAAGCATTGTGGTTACTATAACCGTAAATTTCCTAAATATCTTGCTTATTGCCCAACCAATAAGTATTGAAAAAGAAGGATATAATGAAATTATATACCAATGAAGTTTGGTCCTAATTAAACTGGCAACCGAAAAAACACAAATACTCCAAACTATCGGTAAGATATGTTCTTTTTCCTTTTTTTTAATAACCCTCCAAACAACGACAGGCAAAACAAGAAAACCAAATATCCCCCAAGGCCTGCCTTTATTTGGCAGGACTTTAAAATAATTAAAAATGCTCCCAGCATGCCCCTCTATTGCTTGGGTAGTCCGCACAAAAAGGTGTCTAATGAAATAACCACTGACAAATTCTTTACCATAGTGGCGAATTGCCAACCAATGCCACCATGCCAAAATAAATAAAGAAGCTAAAACGCCTAACATAAATGCCGGCTCTTTTAATATTTTAGTCTTTCCTGCTGAAAATAAATAAAATAATAATATAAGCGGTATAAGCAAAGCGCCTGTCCCTTTTGTCAAAAAGGCAAAAGCAAACGATATCAATGAAAAAAATAAATATATTTTTTTCTCCTCTCCTAATCTAAAAAGAAAGAGTGAAAGCGTTAAAAAGAAAGTGAGCGCTATATCTAACATTCCCATTTTTGCCGCCCAGATAAAATGTCTGGTTGAAAGCAGAACCAGTGCTGAAACAAAAGCAACTCTTCGTGAATATAACTTCTTTGCAAACAAATAGGTAATAATAACTGTTCCGATACCGCAAAGCGCTGAAAAAAATCTCGCAGAAAATTCATTTACGCCAAAAATTTTATAAAATAAAACGGTCATCCACATATATAAAGGCGGCTTATCTGCCCAATGTTCTCCTGCCCAAGTTAAATCAATCCAGTTATTCGAAGTCAAAATCTCTCTGGAAACTTGAGCATATACTGCCTCATCCCATGAAGTTAAGCTTCCTGTCCCTAAATTCCATAGAAGAATTAAACTCGAGGCAATAAAAATTAATAAAAGATCCCTTATTGTTTTAGTTCTTTCCATAGTTTAAATAGCTCCGTAAATGTCCTGTTACTTTTTAAATCCAGCGAATCTAAAATATATTTTCTTATGACTTTAAACGCTCAATCTATATTCTTAACATTTAAATCAAACAATAATCTTATAAATGAGTTATAGGCGGGAAAAACTATCGAAAGGCTTTTGAGCTTAGGTTGCATAAAATTTAAAAAGCGTAACGACTTTCTTCTAAAAGTTATTACGCCTCTAAATATTTCCACTTTAAAATTTTTATTTTTCTCTCTACTTTCTACTCGCTACTTTTATAAACGTGCCGAGGGAGGCCTGCCCGCCGTAGCTTTTCCGCCAGAGGCGGATCCGCCCACATATGAAAAATATTAGTGGGCGGAAGCGTCGGCGGGAAATCGTATGCATTCTGCCATAGGCAGTTAGCCCGTAGGGTTATTATTGCATCCGATACTCCTTACGCACTATATATAGTTTTGATTGTAACTAACGCTTTCTTGCTATAATAAACGTGCCGAGGGAGGGAATCGTATGTAGCCTCCGACGATAGTCGGAGTTGTCCGAAGGACTCTTGCTACATCCGATGCTCCTTACGCACTATATATAGTTTTAACAACAAACAACGGCTCCTCACTAAAACAAACGTGCCGAGGGAGGGAATCGAACCCCCCACGCATGGATTTTCAGTCCATCGCTCTACCGACTGAGCTACCTCGGCACTTTAAAGCCACCACGCAAGGCGATGACTTATTTTTCATTGTTATGCGCTACCACTAATTTTTAAGGTAGCGAAGTCGGGTACCGACTGTTCAATGAAACTTATCCGCCTGAGGCGGATTTAGTTGAATTAATCCCGACTATTCCGTCGGGAAGCTACCTCGGCACTTTACCAGCCATAGTTTCCCACAGCTAATTTAATTAAAAAATTATAACATAGCAAATAGTTTAAACAAGGTTTTTTATTACCTAAATAATAAAAAATATACTAAAATGTCAATATTTTTATTCTTTTATGAACGTTCCCTGATTTTCTACTAAGTATTTTCAGTTTTCAGTGCCTGACCCCATTATCTCGTTATCTCGTTACTAAGAGGTTGCCGGAGGCGGCGTAGATATACCTTGTTACCGCGTTGGCCTGCAGGCGGTTGCCTTGACCGTCGTAACTTCAAAAAAAAGCAATGCTTCTTTTTGAAGTTAGAGGCATTTCAAAGAACAAAGGTTTTAAGAACCGTTTCCACCGCGTAGGTGGAATGGGTTTAAAAATATCTCTCAATGAAAATTTATCTTTTTATCAATCATTTCACATTTCAAAGTTTGAACCCATTACTTTCCATTACTGATAAGCTTTGGTATTTTAGGAGTATAGGCTGGTTTAAGTGAGGGTGTTCGCCCTTAACATTTTATCCAGTCGTTTTCAAATCATCTCACATCTGAAGGCCTGGCCCCTCTCTCTCGCTCTCTCTCCGACTTGTCGGGGTGAAGCTTCATTTTTCTCCAATCGTACCAACTCGAATGACGGTCTTTTTAATACGTGGTGGGAGGCGGTTTTAAATTTTTGTTATCGTATGTACGAACAACTTTTTTATCCTCAAAAATAATGACGTATCCAGTATGCCATCCCCTTTTATAAAAAGTCCAAGAAATTTGACCGCCGGGTTCATTTAAATACGAACAGTTTTTCATGTGGGTATCAGTAAGTAACTCTGTTACTTGTGCTATCGTCATTCCTTTTCGTATTTGAAAAAATTTTATGTAAAAGTCGGCAATAGTTTTATCCATATCGGGTTTATTATTCATCCATTCTCCTTATACTCTATTTCTGAAAGTTTTAATCGCCCTGAGGATAGAATGAATCTCCACGGGCTAAAGCCCGTGGTTTCTCTGAATGTTCCCGACTCGGCTATCCACCAGGATGCCCTGTTGGGCTATATACGCGGAAATTCCCCCGAGGAATTCAAAGAATTCCCGGGACTAAGTCCTCGGAATTTCCTGCCAAAGGCTAAGGAAATTCCAGAGGGTCTTCGATAATTTCTGCGACCTTGTCGGGATAATCTTTGGCGCATTCATCCCCGCGCTAATCCCACGGGGATAGGCCTTACTAATTCCTTATAAAGGAAGGGCCTAAAGCG
>JAUYCY010000007.1 GCA_030692055.1 Candidatus Omnitrophota bacterium
AACAAATGAATTGTATTATGGATACACAAATAATTTAGAGAGAAGAATTGCTGAACATAATAAAAAGCAAAAGTGGGAACTTATATATTATGAAGCATATAAATCAGAACTCGATGCCCGCGATAGAGAAAGAAGGTTAAAACATTACGCTCAGGCTTTAACCGCCCTAAAGGGTCGTTTGAAAAGATCGCTAAATTAATATTGCTGGGTGTGGGGTTTAATTCGCAGACGGCAGTAGCCTACGATTTATGTTCGCCAGTAGGCTGTCATAAATCGTCTACTCATTAAAGGAGGTAGATATGAGAGAAAGAAGAAATATTTTAGGTTGGTTAGGAATGGAAGAAGAGCAATCTATTTTAAAGGATGCGCAAAAGCATGTTGATGAAATCTCTAAAACAGTTACCCATTTTGCGGAGGCAGTAAAGGCGTTTATCCAGGGAGATCTGAACGCAAAGACTGTTGCCATTGAAAATGTAAGGAAAAGCGAACAAGAAGCAGACATATTGCAGTCTAAAATGGTCAATGAGCTTTCAGAGGGGATATTCCTGCCACCGGACAGAGAAGATCTGATGCATTTTGTAAAAACTTTAGATAAAATTGCCGATTGGACTAATGGCGCAGCCAGAATTTTGGGGTTTATTGAGCAAAAACTTCCTGAAAACGTTTTAAAAAATATCTCAACAGCCACAGAATTAATCGTAGAGGCTGTAAGCAGGCTTAAAGAGGCAATCCAGGCACTTACTAAAAACGAACTAAAAACAGCGCTAAGTAGCTGCGAGGCTGTGGCTAAGATTGAACACGATGCGGATGACCAGAAAAAAACCTTAATTGAGTCAATCATACACGCCAAATTAGAGCCCACGAGTTTGCTGTTAACCTACCAACTGGCTGAGTATCTGGAGGGAGTTACGGATAAAATCGAAGATGCTGCTGATTTTATCAAGGTTGTGGCGATAAGGTCAAAATAAAGCTATAAGGTTATCCTTAGCGTACGCCTATTGGCATAAGCCGTCAAAATCCTACCTGTATTTTGTGGATTTCATAGAGTAAGCTATATGTCTGTCATAAGCAAAATTCTTTATCAAGCATAGCCTTTCTGCTATAATATCTATAACATTTTGCGTGTGGCTGAGATATTTTATCCATGAAAGAATTATTTTTATTACGAGTAACGAGCCTGTCAGAGCTCATATCTTTAGCGCTGTTTATTCTATTTTGGGCCGCAATATTTGCCTATGAGGTTAAGTATTGGATTCTTTTCCTAAAGCGAAAGACGCTGTTGCCTTCAAAAATCGCATTGTTTGTTCATATTTTTTTCATTTTGGGAATTTTTTGTTTCTTCTACGCTTATTTTATTGAGCCATATTGGCTTAAGGTCAATCATGTTGAGATCGTAACAGATAAACTTGAAAATACTGATTTAACAATTGTTCAGATTTCCGATTTACATTGTGACGTAAAAGTTCGTAGCGAACCCAAGTTAGTCAGGATTATCAATCAAATCAATCCGGATATTATCGTTTTTACGGGAGATGGCGCAAACACAAAAGAAGCCGTAGCCCTCTTTAAAAAAACAATGGCGAGCCTAAAGGCGAAGCTTGGTAAGTTTGCCGTGAGAGGCAATTACGATTGGTACTGGAGAAATATTAACTTCCTAAAAGATACGGGATTCACTGAGCTGAACAGTCGGACAGTGATATTATCCAAAGACGGTGAGCCTTTCGCTATATCTGGTATAAATTTCGATAGTAACCTCAGCGAACAGCGTTTTTTGTATGAAATACCGCCGTCTTACTACAGTATCCTTTTATATCATTTTCCCGGTATCAATGAGGAATTCTGGGGAGTTAACGTAGATCTATTTTTGACAGGCCATACTCACGGCGGACAGCTCGCCTTGCCATTCTACGGAGCTATAGTTACCTTATCGAAATACGGCAAAAAATACGAGAAGGGAAGATACGACATTGACGGCAGAATTTTATATGTAAACAGAGGAATCGGGATGGAAGGAGGCATTGCCCCGCGCATCCGCTTCCTGGCGCGGCCGGAAATTACAGTTTTTCATATCCGCCCCTTACGCGAAGAAAATTAAAGTTCTTTCCCAAATTTACGGCAGAGGAAAGAACTCGATTACACCGATTAAAAAATACATAAAATATATTATAAATCTGTGTAATCATTTTACAATCTGTGTAATCAGAAGCTTTCTTGAGCCCAAGGCTTGGAAACAAAAATTTGTGAAGCAACTATTTAAATTATAACTAGTTTTAAAATCCTTTGCTACAAAGTCGGGAAAGCTTCGAAATTAAGGGTAGTATTCATCTCTCATACTTTTTTTAGCTATGTGAATTATGCTTAAAATCCATATTAAAACGTTCGGCTGACCGTTATCCAGCTAATAGACGCACGATGAAGAGCTTGGCGGAGGCGCTGGTGGGGTAGGATTAATACATGGCTAGGTAACGTATAATAAAGTGTGTAAGTTCTCTGGCAAGTAAATAAAAAAGGGTGTATCCTTTTTGTGGATAATCCAATATTAACCACATAGCCGTTACAAGCGGCTAATTAAAAGGAGGTACACCCTTATGGAAGTGCTG
>JAUYCY010000014.1 GCA_030692055.1 Candidatus Omnitrophota bacterium
TCGGCGAATACCCCGTGGCTTGCCACGGGGATGAAGCCGAAATCGTAAACGTAGTTGACCTCATTCCAAGGCAATGAATGAACCAGTGATAATATTAGCATAGAACATACTCCGCGGCTTGCCGCGGAGACTGGTTGATTAACTAAAATGAGTGAAGCAATAAAAATTATAGTTGAGAAATGCGTGGGTTGCGGGCTTTGCGTAAAAGTATGCCCGTTTGGCGCTATCGCTATGGTTGGCAAAAAGGCGGTTATTGATTTAGCTAAATGTAATCTCTGCGGCGCATGTAAAGATGCTTGCAAATTCGAAGCAATAGTAATTTTTAAACCACAAACAGTTAAGGCCGATTTCTCTTCCTATAAAGATGTATGGGTGTTTGTTGAACGAGAAAGGGATAAAATTAGCGGCGTTTCTTTTGAGCTTTTAGGTAAGGCTCGTGATTTAGCTAAAGACCTGCATTGTAAAGTTGTAGCGGTTTTTTTAGGGTACAATATTAAAGATAAAGCACAACTGCTTATTCAAAGAGGAGCAGATAAGGTAATTCTTGTAGAAAAGAAAGAGTTGGATAATTTTATCTCAGAAAATTACGCCAGCGTCATTTCACATTTAATTAATAAATATAAACCCGAAGTTTTCTTAGCCGGTGCAACCACTTGCGGCCGTTCTTTAGTTTCGCGTATTGCAGTTAAAATATATACAGGTTTGACTGCTGATTGTACTGGTTTAGATATTGATAAAGTAAAGCGCTTACTTATTCAAACTCGCCCTGCCTTTGGCGGAAACATTATGGCACAGATTATCACACCTAATTACCGCCCTCAGATGGCAACAGTAAGGCATAAAGTAATGCTGGAGCTAGAGCCGGATACAAAAAGAAAAGGGGAAGTAATTGAAGAAATCTTAGATGGGCAGTTTATTGATTCAAGAATAAAGTTTATAGATTTTATTCAAGAAGAAATAGTTAAGGTAAATCTTGCAGATGCTGATATAATAGTTTCTGGCGGTAGAGGACTAACTGACGGAAAAAATTTCACGCTCATTAAAGAATTGGCAGATGCGTTAGGCGGCGCGGTAGGGTCTTCGCGCGCAGCGGTAGACAGTGGCTGGATTTCTTACTCACATCAAGTAGGCCAAACCGGAAGAACAGTTGCCCCTAAAATATATATTGCCTGTGGGATATCTGGACAAATTCAGCATTTAGTAGGAATGCAGTCTTCAAAAATAATCGTGGCAATCAACAAAGACCCAGATGCCCCCATTTTTAGAGTAGCTAACTACGGTATAGTGGGAGATATATTTAAGATAATTCCCTTGCTGATTAAAAAGCTAAAAGAAACACGTAAGGTTTAGTTAAGAAATAGATTTAATTAAATAACCAATAACCAAGAAACAATTACCAAAAGAGTTACGTCAGCCGGTTGCGGTTACGCGGCTCGTCACGGTTGCGTCTAACGTAATACGTAAGACGATAGACGTAACGAGTAGCGTCCTTCGACAGGCTCAGGACAGCCCTGAGCGAAGTGGTTCGACAGGCTCACCACACTGAGCGCAGTCGAAGTGTCGAATGGGCGCAACCGATAGACGAAAGACGCAACGCTGGTTATTTCAAACATCTAGATATTGAAACTATGTTTCTAAAAGAACTAGAAATCTTCGGCTTTAAATCCTTCCCAGAAAAAACCAGTCTTAGATTTGAACCCGGAATAACTGTCATTGTGGGCCCAAATGGTTGTGGGAAATCAAATTTACTAGACGCCTTGAGGTGGTCTTTAGGTGAACAGAGTCCCAAGTCTTTACGCGGCTCAAAAATGGAAGATATTATTTTTAATGGCACAGAAAATCACCCTCCTTTAAGCTATGCTGAAGTAACCCTAACCTTTGACAATGAAGATGGGTATTTGCCTATTGAGTATAAAGAAGTAGCAGTTTCAAGAAGGCTGTATCGTTCCGGAGAAAGTGAATATCTAATTAACAAAAATATTGTGCGCTTAAAAGACGTGGAACACCTATTCATGGGTACCGGCATAGGCGAAGCCACGTATTCCTTTATAGAACAGGGGAAAATAGAAATTTTTTTAAGTTACAAACCAGAAGATAAACGGTTAATTTTTGATGAGGCAAGCGGTATCGTAAAATATAAAGAAAGTAGAAGAGAGACGCTAAGAAAACTGGAAGAAACAGATGAAAACCTTTTACGTTTAGAAGATATTATTTCAGAGGTAAAGCGTCAAATACGTTATCTGGAAAGGCAAGTTGAAAAAACACGTAAATTCAAAGAAGGCCAAGAGAAACTGATAGAGGTAGAAAAGAAGATAGCGGCTTTAAATTTTAGTGAGTTAGAGAAAAAGCTAAACATTATTCTAGAAGAATTAAATACGTTTAAAATAGATGAAACCAATAAGGAGAAAGAATTAACCGTTGGTAAAGAAGTTTGGGAAAAAATAAACTGTAGCCTTAAGGTAATCCGCCAAAAATTGCAGGAAGTAAGTTCACAAGTATTTTCTCTAAGCGCTCAGATAGAAACTTGTGCAAGTCACATTGATATTAATGGGCAACGCATAAAAGAATTGAGTGAGCGTAGCGAAATTATTGAACAGTCCAAAAATACACTTGGCGAAAGACTTACCTTGCAAGAAAAGAGGCTTGAGGAAGAGAGAAATAATTTTAATCGCATAGAAAATGAAGCAAACTCCATAGAGGCTCAGATAATTAGGTTTGAGGTCGAAAACGGCGGTTTAGAAAAAGCAATCGCCGAAGCAAAGAAAAACATAGAAGCTGAGAAAATAAAAATTTTAGAAGGGGAAAGTAACGGCATCACGTTACGTAATTCTTTAGTTGAGATTCAAACCAACGTTACCGCGGTTACTAACAGGAAAAAGAGATTACTTCTAGATAAAGCTAGGCTCGAAGGATTTTTGTCAGAGAAGAAGAATGCCTTAGAACTTATACATAAAGAATTAGAAAGCCTTGAAAAAGCCGTAAATGCTATAAGAGATAAAAAGAATAGTTTAGCGTTGAAAGAGCAGGAGTTAGCAGCCCTTAAGGAGGATTTACAAAGGGCCTTTATCGATAAAGAGAAAGAATACGTAGAGTTTAATTCTTACCACGAATTTTTAAAAGACCTGCGCACTAAATATGATACTTTTTCCGCTACTAGGAAAATTACCATAGCCTTTGATGAAGAACCAAAGAATATAAATAAGATCATAGTTTCATTGAAAGGTATTGAATTTCAAAAAGATGGTAATATGTACAAGGCAGCCCTGGAAGCAAAAGTTATTTCTTTAGAAGAGGAGCAATTACAGGTAAAGATCAATATCGTAAATCATGAGATAGGAGAGTTAAGAAAGAAAATTGAGGAAGTCAAGGCCCAAATGCAACACCTTGGCCAAGAGTCGGCTATTGAAATTAACCAGTTATCCCAAGAAGAAAAAAAGTTGCAAAAATTTATTCAGGAAAAAGAAAATGCTAATAGAGAATGGGCAAGATTTACTGAGGAGTTTGAGCTTGTGGAAAAAGAGTTAGGTTTAAGTATGAAAGAACTCCAAGATTACGAAACCAAGCAGAAAGAATTGGAGGTAGTGGCAGCATCGGTTGAAGAAAGCTTAAATTCTACAAAATTAGATTTGCAGAGATTTCAGGACGTTATCGCAAAAAGCACAGCAAGGTCAAACGAAATAAATATTGAAATAGCTAAGCAGCAAACCCATAAGCAGTCTTTAGCTAGGGAAAAAGAAGGGCTAAATTCAAAGATAGGAATTTTACACGAGGAAAGAGATAATACTTTAAAGAGCTTGAAAGATTTCGACAAAGAAAAAGAAGATAATATCGTACGGTCAAAAATACTTAGCGCGGAGATACAAAAACTAGAGTTATCCATTAAAGACGATAAAGAAAAAATAACCGAATATTCTAAAACGAAAGAAGCGCTAGAAAAACAGGATGTTGAGCTTGGTGTAAACATAGAACAGGAAAGGAGTAAATTAGATCTTGTTGAAAAGGAATTAGAAGAGGTGCGTTTGGCTGTTTATAATAAAAAGCTTGAGATTCAAGGATTAGACTACGAAAAGGGAAAAATTAAAGACTACCTTTTGCAGGTGTATCATATTGAGTTTGATGTTTCAGCCAGAGGACAAATAGAATATAAACAAGAAGAATTAGATAATCTTTCACAGGAAAAAGAAAATTTAAAGAAGAAGATAGAATCGCTCGGCGAAGTTAACCTCGTGGCGATAGAGGAGTTTGATGAGCTCAAAAAAAGAGAAGAATTCCTAGATAGGCAGAAGAACGATTTGATTACTTCAAAAGAAAATTTAAAGAAAGCAATCCAAAAGATAAACAAGACTTCTAAAGAACTATTCTTGGAAACTTTTGCAAAAATCGAGGAAGAGTTTAAGAATAACTTTAGATTTCTTTTCGGGGGAGGCAGGGCCCAGCTTATGCTTTTAGACCAAGAAAATATTTTAGATTCAGGAGTGGAAATAGAAGTACAGCCGCCCGGAAAGAAATTACAGAACGTTGCGCTTTTATCCGGTGGCGAAAAGGCTCTCACTACCATTGCTTTAATCTTTGCTATTTTTAAGGTAAGGCCCTCGCCTATATCTGTTCTTGATGAAATAGACGCGCCGTTAGACGAGGCAAACGTTGATAGATTTAATCATATCCTGAAAGAATTCGCCGCGCATTCACAATTCATTGTAATTACCCATAATAAAAAAACTATGAGTAGAGCCGATATCCTTTACGGCGTCACGATGCAGGAAAAAGGAGTTTCAAAATTAGTTTCAGTGAAATTTGGCGACCAAAACGGCGAACCTAAAAACTCTGCCCAAGAACCAGCACCCGCCCAATAGTGTAAAAACTTTATTAGAAGTACGTTGAAAGTTAAACGGTTACGCAGCTCGTTACGGTTTGCGTCTTACGTAAAACGCAACCGTAAGACGAAACGAGTAGCGTAAACGATAGACGAGAAATTAGAAGGCGAGGACTACGCGGTTTTTTCCTTCACGTTTGGCTTTATAGAGGGCAACGTCGGCTTTCTTTACCAGCGTATCTTTATCGAGGCCGTCTTGAGGAAAGCTAGCAAGGCCGATACTCACGGTGAACATCTTTTTTAAAATTTCCTTTTCCGCCAGATTTTTGCGCAGCTTTTCCGCAATATTATAAGTTTCATCTCTGTTAGTAAAGGGTAAAATAATAGAAAATTCCTCTCCGCCATAGCGGCAAATAATATCATGCTCACGGCAGCTCTCCTTAAGAACCTCACTAATTCTTCTTAAGGCATTATCTCCCTGGATGTGCCCGTAGGTATCGTTAAATTTTTTAAAATCGTCTAAATCAATCATCATTATAGATATCGGATGGTTGCTTGATTTCGCTTTCAACAGCTCCTCATCAAGTCTATATTGAAAATATCCGTGATTCCACAGTGAGGTAAGAGTATCAGTGTGTGCCTTAATGAGTGTGTCTTCAAAAGCTTGAGAGTTTTCTATGGCTCCGGTAGCCTGTTCTACGAACATGTTGAAAATTCTTATGTCTGTTTCGGTTATCGGCTTTTTAGTAACGTAGTTATCAACAATGATTACTCCTTGAGGCTTATTTTTTATCCATAAAGAAGCGATAAGAAATTCTCCAAGCCGCAATTGCGCCGCTATCGGGTCATTGTGCAACTCAAGTATCTTTTCTCCTTTAATATGTAAAGTCCCTTTTTCCCAGAGTGCATTAAATAGAAAGCCGCTTTTCTCATTCAACTCAAGAGAAAGCGATTGAATAAACTCCATAAACTTAGGCTTTATATTTTCTTCTTTTATGCGATGATATGCTTTAATAAGGTCGTATAAATCCATTTTTTGATGTTCGATGCTACGCCAGATTGTATTTGCTTCATGCATATCCATTGGGCCTATGCCCATAAACCCAACTATCTTTTTATTTTCTTCATCAGTAAGAAAGAGTATGGCGCGGTTAAAAGAAAGCCCTTCGTGAGCGGTAAGGCCGGTGAGGATAATATATACTATTTCTTCTAATCTAAGCGTTGTTCTCATTGCTTTGTTAAGTTCGTAGAGTATATACAACTGAGAACGAGTTTTTTCCAATTCTTCTTTTAGTTTTTTTAATTCGTCTTCCATAATCATAAAAATAACATATTTGCGGTGAAAAGTCAATGTTTGTTAAAAATGAAACAATGAATTTCAACCGAGATTTTGCATTAGGCTGTTATAGCAATCGATAATGTTTTGTGAGATAACAAGTTATCATACATTCGCAAGGTAAGAAAGTTCACTTACCAACGAAGTTGGCAAGCTCACAACCTTGAACTTCCTTGCGGTAGCTTTCGACACAGAGGTGAACTATCCACATTACCACGACGCATTTTTATACTTTCCTATACCGCAAGAAAAAGTTACAAAGCTTTTTACGAAATAAAATGTTTTCTCTACCGCGAAATGCTTATATTCTCAAATCTTGGTTCAATGGTGGACCCAATGAATGCGCCTGCGGCGCTCTTTGCTACCGCAAAGATTGGGTTCAACGAATTCCGCGCAAGCCAAGCTTAATTAATTTCAAAATTGGTAGAAATTCATAGAGATTTATAGAAATTGATGGTATGGAATTTTATTTTTTATCTGTTAGAATACTTAGTCTATGGAGCAAAATAAAAACATATTTAATTTATCCAACTTTACCTATAAACTATCTCCTTCCTTAGTCGCCCAAGAGCCGGTTTCTCCACGGGATAGTTCGAGGCTTTTAATAGTTAAACGTAAAGACAAAAGCATTCAGGAGGTAGTCTTTAAAGAAATAGTTAACTTTTTAAACGCTGGAGATGTTTTAGTTTTAAACGATACTAAGGTAATTAAAGCTAAGCTTTTAGGCAGAAAAGAACGTCCCGCCTGCGACTCAAGTTCCGGCGGCCTGCCTGCCGGCAGGCAGGGATCCCGCCAAAGGCGGGATGGGGCCAAGATTGATGTTTTACTTGTAAAAGAAAAAGAAAAAGGAATTTGGCAGGTTTTGGCCAGTCCCGCCAAAAGGGTGAGAGTAAATGATCTTATTATTTTTGAAGAAGGTAAGTTAACCGCTAAGGTACTAGAAAGGTCTTCTGATGGCGGGAGAGTTTTACAATTTTTTCCTAAAGATATCGATTCTCTCTTAGAAACCGTAGGCAAGCCGCCGCTGCCGCATTATATTAAGAAAGAAATAGATGATTTCCAGAAATATCAGACTATCTATGCTAAAAAAGAAGGAGCAATTGCTGCTCCTACGGCAGGATTACATTTTACACCGTCTTTACTTAGCGAGATTGATAAAAAAGGAGTAAAGATAGTATATGTAACGCTGCATTGTGGTTTAGCTACTTTTCGGCCGGTTAAAACCGAGGATATACGTAGCCACAGTATGGAATCAGAATGGATAGATGTTTCTTCATCAGTGGAAAAAACAGTCAATTCCGCAAAAAAAGCCGCAGCTAAGATAATCGCGGTAGGAACAACCTCGATAAGAACTTCAGAAAGTGTGGCGTTTACCGCTAAAGATGGTAATTCATATATTAAATCCTTTAGCGGAGAGACAAATCTTTACATTATGCCAGGCTATAAATTTAAAATCATCAATGCCGCGCTTACCAATTTTCATACCCCTTGTTCAACTAACCTTATTCTTGTCTCTTGCTTCTGCGGCCTAGATTTAATTAAGCAAGCTTACGACTATGCCATAAAACAAAAATTTAGATTTTTCAGTTTCGGAGATGCAATGTTAATAATATGATTTTATCATAAGTTATTGTAATACATAAGGTTATAAAACGTAAAAAATATAAGTCTTACGTTGACGAACCAACTTATTTCTAATATAATGAAAAATCCGCTAAATAACAAAATCTAGCTTAATGGAGGGTTAAAATGAGAGAAGACCTAACAAAAAAGCGTATTTTTTTATTATGTGGCCACGCCCAATCAGGTAAAACCTCAATTTGCGAAACAATTCTTTTTAAGTGTGCAGCCACAACGCGCTTAGGAAAGGTTGATGAAGGCACCACCATAAGCGATTACGAAGAAGACGAAAAAGCGCGTAAAAGCTCTATAAATATGTCTGTCCTATATACAGAAACTAAAGGCAATTTTTTACAATTTATCGATGTTCCCGGTTACCTAGACTTTATAGGAGAATTAATCTCGGCAAGCCGTGCTGTCGATTTTGGTGTGATTGTTATAGATGCAACAGGCGGAGTAGAGGTTGGCACGGAAAAGGCCTGGGATATTTTGCGAAAAGAGAATTTACCTTGCCTTTTTATTATAAATAAGCTGGATAAAGAAAATACAGATTTTGAAAGGACTTTGGAAGATATACAAGACAGTCTTACCAAAAAAGCAATTCCTTTTGCTACTTTCGACAAAGGAAAAATAAATAGCGTCTTAAAGGATAAGAATAACCCTTATTACGCAAATATAGTTGAAACTATTGCCGAAAGCGATGATGCGCTTTTAAACAAATACCTGGAAAAGGGCTCTTTAGAGGAAAAAGAAGCGGCGATAGCGCTAAAAAAAGCAATAATTAACTCACAGATTTTTCCTGTGATACCCATGGCGGCAACTAGCGAAATTGGCACAGATATACTTTTGGAAATACTTTTAGAAGTTATGCCTTCTGTAGCAGAAAGCAAAGCAAGGTTAGCAAAAAGTACAAAATCCGGCGAGAATGTTAACGTTGAGCCGAAGGTTAACGCACCATTGGCAGCACAAGTGTTTAAAACAGTTATTGACCCTTTCGTCGGACAGTTAAATATTTTTAGGGTATTTGCAGGGAAAGTGTCTTCCAACAGCGAAGTTTATAATTCTAAAAAGGGAGAGAAAGAAAAAATTAGTCATGTTTACCTTGCACAAGGAAAGCAACAAGTTTCTCAAGACGCAGTTTGCGCGGGAGAAATTGGAGCTTTAGCAAAACTACGAAATACCTCAACGCAAGATACCTTTTGTGATATTTCTAATCCTTTAGAATTTCCGTCACTAGAATTTCCTACTCCTTCGTTCGCCGCGTCAGTAAAACCAAAGACAAGGCAAGATGAGGATAAAATTTCCGCAGCACTTAGCCGGCTAACCAGCGAAGACCCTACATTTCGTGTTTCAAGAGATGCGCTGACCAAAGAGTTGATAATTTCAGGGATGGGAGAACTGCACCTTAATGTGATTATTGAAAGGATGAGAAGAAGGTATCAGGCAAACGTAGAGTTAGGAACGCCAAAAGTTGCGTATAAAGAAACAATTACTAAATCTATTAAGGTTCAAGGCAAACATAAAAAACAATCCGGCGGCCGCGGCCAATACGGCGATGTTTGGATTGAAGTTGAGCCGTTGGAACGAGGCAAAGATTTTGAGTTTGTAGATAAGATATTTGGCGGAGCCATACCGCGTAATTTCATTCCATCCGTAGAAAAAGGCATAAGAAAGGCACTTGATGAAGGTATACTTGCCGGATACCCAGTCAGTGATATTAGAGTGATTCTTTGTGATGGTTCGTATCACCCGGTAGATTCTTCTGACATCGCCTTCCAAATTGCCGGCTCAATGGCATTTAAAAAAGCTTTAGAACAGGCAGGAAGTGTGTTGCTTGAGCCGATAATGACTGTAGAGATTATGGTTCCTGAGGAATTTATGGGCCAAATTACCGGAGATATCAACGCCCGAAGAGGTAGGGTTTTAGGTATGGACACCAAAGGCAAAAGCCAGGTAGTAAAAGCACAGATTCCTTTGTCAGAGATGTTTAAATATGCATCAGACCTACGTTCAGTTACAGGTGGTAGAGGAAGCTATTCAATGAGTTTTTCACACTATGAAATTGTTCCTGCTCGTCTTGCGCAGAATGTAATTGAAGAAGCCAAGAGGGGTACCGAAAAGGTGGCTAAAGAAGCATGAGCCCCATTAGACCTTTAATATTCCAAAAGTCTAATGTGTGGTTTAATCGACGCGCTAGATACCTCGGCGCTTTAGGCCCCTCCTTTAATAAGGAATTAGTAAGGCCTATCCCCGTGGGATTAGCGCGGGGATGAATGCGCCAAAGATTACCCAGAGAAATTACAAAGTAATTTCCTGGACTAAGTCCCTGAAATTGCAAGGCAATTTCTAGGGGTCCCGACAAGGTCGCGGAAATTACCCCGAGAAATCCGGAGGATTTCCGGGACTCGGTCCTCGGAATTTCCTCCTTCGGCAGCCCAACAGGGCGTCCATGAGGACAGGAAATTCCAGAGGGTCGAAGAGAATTTCCGCGTATATAGCCGAGTCGGGAACATTCAGAGAAACCACGGGTTTTAGCCCAACAGGGCATCCTGGTGGATAGCCCGTGGAGATTCATTAATAAATTATGTTTGCTAATCGTTATATAAAATTTAAGGAGGTCTAACAGGATGAAGGTAGCTAATTTTGGTTTAGATATTGGGCCCGGAAAGCGTAAATATACATGTGAGTGTTTTGACAAGTTAGTTAAGAAGTTTACCCCAAAAAAGGAAACACCTTATGCGGTTGAATTTATCGGCCAAGAATATATAAAAGCGGATGTAATAGTTTTCGACAGCAACAAGAAATTAGACTTTGTGTTTTTAGACTTAGAAAAAATTGAAAATCGGCTTTTGCGCACCGATGACGCAAAAGAAAAAGAATTCCTTGCACGCTTGCAGGGAATTCTTGAAAAAGAAACACTTCTTTGCGACTGCGAATTTAGCGAAATAGAATTAGTTCTTTTAAAAAATTTGACACCGGTTACCTATAAACCTTGCGTGGGTAAGCCTGATGCTAGCGATATGAATAGTTTAATTGAAGAGCTACTTCATAAATCCGGCATGATATTATTTTTTACCGTCTGCGAAAAAGAAGTCCGTGCTTGGGAGCTTAAGAAAGGCAGCAACATTGTAGAGGCGGCCGGAAAAATCCACACTGATTTAGCCAGGGGTTTTATAAAAGCGGACATAGTAAGTTGTAAAGACTTAGATAAATTTTACAATATGGCCGAAGCCCGCGCCAAGGGTTTTGTAAAAACGGTTGATAGAGATTATATAATGGAAGAGGGCAACATCATTGAGATAAAATTCAGCGTCTAGTAAAAACATGATTACACAGATTTCTTAATCGGTGTAATCTATATTTTAATCTGTGTAATCAGTTGATAAAATAATATGTTAAAAATAAGAAGAATACTTATCAGTGTTTGGGATAAAAAAGGAATATTAGAGTTTGCGCGCAAATTATCCGAATTAAAAGTTGAGATAATTTCTACGGGCAAAACCGCTTCGCTTTTAAAAAGCAGTAATATCCCT
>JAUYCY010000016.1 GCA_030692055.1 Candidatus Omnitrophota bacterium
ATCAACCAGTCTCCGCGGCAAGCCGCGGAGTATGTTCTATACTAATATTATCACTGGTTCATTCATTGCCTTGGAATGAGGTCAACTACGTTTACGATTTCGGCTTCATCCCCGTGGCAAGCCACGGGGTATTCGCCGAGAAAGAATAAATTAATGTAGCGGAGCAGTGAGTGAACACTGCTCCACCTATTGGAGAATTCTTACTTTTCGTATTTAATCTCGTCGAGGTAAAATGCGATCCCTGCGGGGTCATTTACGTCAATATTTGTCGCCCAACAGAAACCACCGACAATGTATGAAAGGTCTTTACCTCTTAGGTCAATTTCGTACTTTTTCCAATCTTTAGTAAGTGTAATTGGCCCGATACTTACACTGTCAGAATCTACGTATTCACCACTGGAGATGCCACCTGCTTTAAATTCAACGACTACCTCGTTGCCCTTGTCGCCTCTTGCCCAAAAACTTAACTTGCTTGCACCTTGTAAGTTGTAACCAACATTAGGAATGCTGCCCCAGTTATTCGCCGGTTGTTGCCAATAAATACCTGCCCAGCGTGTTCCGGAATCATTCTTATATTCTACTCGCATGCAAGAACTTCCGCTGAAAGGTAAATTTTTCCAGTTCTGGTCAAATTTTAAATCTTTTGCAGCAGTCGCCGGCATCCAGCCACTTGGAATAAAATGATTATCTAGGGAACCGCCATCAGCATAAATATAGAAAGGAAAATTAATTTTTACCTCTTCCTTTTTTAGTTTTGCGTCATAGACATAGCGGATATCATCAAGGAATATTGTTTGTTCTGCGCCTGCCTGGTTAGCATCAAAAACTAAACATAAACCGCCATTGATATAATGGAGGTCCTTTTCCGTAAGATTTATTGAATATTCTTGCCAATCTTTAGTTAGTTTAATCGGTCCGGATTCAACGGTTACTGAATCGGGAAAGGCTACGGCTTCGCCGGTTTGTTTCTTAGTGATCCCTCCGATTTTAGCTATAGTGATAACTTCTCCGCCGTTTTTACCTTTTGCCTTAAATACCAGCTTGTTAAAACCTGAAAGGTCAAAGCCCGTATTCTTATCGCCCCAGTTATTCTGTGCGGATTGCCAGTAAATACCCGCCCAACCTTGACCTTGGCTCTTTTTAGCTGAGTAATCTATTCTTATCGAAGTTGCACCGGAAGCCGGCGATTCAGTGTATTGGTCGTTTATGCTCAAATCACCATAGTCACCCATCCAGCCGCTTGGAATAAAGTGGTTACTTGGCGTGCCCTTATCGCTATAGACGTCAAAATTTTTATCTTCAGCATAAAGGGTAATGCTGGATATAAGTAAGCATAATAAAATTAAACTTAACACTTTACGCATCTTCGTCCCTCCTTTTTATCCCGACGCGATTAAACTTTATTATTATGTTACGTGAGCGTGGTCGGGATTTCGCTCCGCCTGCAGCGTATACAAAAACCGTTAGGCTTATACTCGCGGAGCTTCATTTTCTAAAATTTTATTATTTTACACTGCAAACTATTGCTTATTGTTGATATTTACTTTCACCTCCTTTTACCTCCCTCGATAGTCGCATTTTTAATTATTTGTCCAGAGTTCTTTGTAGGTAAAATAAGCTTTTTTGAGCTGGCGCACGTAGGGAGAGTTCTTGCCGTTCCCTTGGCCGACTATGCCAAGCCATTCTTCATGCATATATCCATCCAAGAAAGGGCCGGTGAATAAACCTTGTTTATCGTGATAGTATGGCTCGTAGGCTTTCCACCACTCATCAAGCCATTCAAAGATAATTGCGCCGACAGCGTCCCCAGCGCCGTAGCCGGAAGAATTGCATAAGGTATCTAGCCAGCATCCTTTGTGGTATAGAGCTTGAAAATTTTCGCCCTCTTCTAAGGTATAACCTTTGCCGATAGAAGCAGCGCCGTATTCAGTAATCATTGCCGGCTTATCTGCTAATTTTTTTACTTCATTCCAGAGATCCAGAAAACCATATCGGCCCCGATAGCAATTAGTGCCATAAATATCTATGTCTGGGCAGTTTTTAGCAAAAATATCTAAGAAAAGAGCATCTCCGGAAGCAATCGCCACCGGACGTTTTTGCGGATCCAATGATTTAATTAAAAGAGCAGCTTCGTTAGCGAACCTGAAAAAACTTTCCGGCTTTTTATCGGCATTGCAAGCAACGCCATAAACATTTTCATTTCCTAAAATCCACATCACGACATATGGTTCGTCTTTAAATTCAAGCACCATTTCTTTTACGCTGCTTAACATGTTCTCTTTGTGCGTGGCATCATCATAGTCTGTTCCCGGTTCCCAAGGGGCTTTGCTGCCCAAAGCATATTTACCTAAAAAATCCCCTAATATTACATATATACCATATTTTTCATACATTTGTCTAATTAAGTTCTTGTTTAGTTTAAAGGGCTGTCGGTAAAGACGGATACAGTTAATGCCCATTTCTTTCATTAGAAAGAAATCGCCGACAGTTTTTTCGTCTGTGTCTTGGAGGTTATTTTTATTTTTATCTGCCCAGGCTTCCTGGGGCCCGTCGATTAAAGCATTATTGTTTATATCTTGAGTTGTCCAGTTTTGCATAGTTCCTTTATCCGGCGATTCCCCGACTTTTGTAGGCGCATAAGTTATTCCTTTAACCATAAAAGGCTTACCTTCTACAAACATTTGCCAGTCACCACTTTCATATTTTACCAGTTTAACTCTTTCTCCGCCTCGCGTAGCCGTAATTTTGCCTAACTTTCTGGGTTTTTCGCGGCAGAAACCCATTTTAGCGCCCATCTTGTCCCAAATAGTTGTTCTAGTTAACTTACCGGGATTAACTATAAAAACGTCGTTTCTAACGTCATAATCAAAACCATTAAGTATTTCAATCGAGGCGCCTTCGAGCTTCATTTTTAATTCCGGGTGTTCTTTAAGGAGGTATTTTATCCTATATAGGGCGGCTTTACCGATATACCACGGAGTATGCCAATAGGTCCAACCATATTCGCTGGGAAAATGAACGAGCACAGCGTAATAGGCCTTTATTGCCTGTTTTAGAAGTCCGCTTCTTTCTAGAATATCAGCAATAAAAAATTGCCTTACCCCTTGAGGTTCGGTGGCGACATTCCATTTATAAAACGCAGTTTTAAAATCGCGGCTATTAAGAAGCTGCCAGTGGTCTAAATTAGAAAGTTCTTTTTTAAGCTTAATAAACTCTGGGTCAAACTTTAGAGAAGTAGTGTTGGGGTGTATTCCTTCTCCGACTGCTTTCGACAGGCCAATGGGATCTTTTACAACGTATTTGTAATCTTTTGTTCCAGCGCCCACGAATTGGCCATATTTAGAATAATCTACGGGTGGGTCGTCGCCTTGGTCATAAAGCTCTATTTTAACATCTTGCTCTATTTTCCAATCTTCGGCTCCGGCCTTATTTTTAATCTGGTCAATGATGTTTTGTGCTTTTTCTGCTACGGACCAAAAAACACCGCGCGAGGGATCAAATTCCTGGGCATACGGATATTTTTTGATTAACTCTTCCAAAACCTTAATCGCCTCGTCTTTTTTATTTTCATCGCGTAAGGTTTCGCCTTTTATAAAATAGCATACGGCTACCTTATCCATAACTTTATATTTGCCTTCGTTTTCTTGCGGTGGAAGTTTAGTAAGCGTTGAGGCTAGGTTATCCGCTTCGGCGCCAAATTTTTGGACGCATTCGTCAACAGTTTTATAGAGTTCTTCAAATTTTCCTCCCCCCTGAAGCGCCCAGGCTTTTTTTACGTATTCGGAAGGGTCTTCTTGGGCAAAACAGACCAAAGACCACCCTTCGACTACGCTCAGGGCAAGCAGACTAAAGACTAAAGACAGAAGATAGACGACAGAAGACAGCCCGCCAGCGATAGCTGGCGAGGTCTCGCCTCTGGCGGAATGACAGACGATAGAAAAACCTGACCTTTTACTTCTGGTTTCTGGCACTTCGACCTTGCTCAGTGCCAGTCCTGAACGGAGTCGAAGGACTGACTTCTGATTTTTGATTTCTATCATTTATCTTCCGCCTTGTATTCTCTACCGCTATGCGCTTTGCGCCATGCGCCCTGCCTGCCCAACAGGGCGTCCTGCTGGACTACAGGCAGGCAGGTATGCGTTATCCTACAACCGCTCCCGCAGTAAGCCCTTTAATAATCTGCTTTTGCATTTTTAAATAAAGAAGTATTATCGGTAATGCCGCTATAGCTAAGGCAGCCATAATCAGCGTATGCTGGATTATATTCCTATTATAAATTTCCATAAGGCCCACTTGTAACGGCATAAGTTTATCCTCTGTAAACATAAGCGAGGCAAAAACAAACTCGTTCCAAACATTTAGCGCATTAAAAATCACTACAACCGCCAAAGCCGGCGCGACCAGAGGCAGCCCCACATTCCACCATATTTGCAGCCTCCCGCAGCCATCTATACGCGCAGCGTCTTCTAGGTCGCGGGGTAATTGATCAAAGAATGTACGCAAAAGATAGATACTTAAAGATAAACCCATGTTAGTCATGGCTAAAACATAGCCGGTCCTATTGACTAAGTGTAATTTGTTAAGAAGCATGTATACCGGCACAAAACCGGCAGGCAATGGAATCATCATTGCTGCCAGAAACATAAAAAATATTATATTTTTTCCTGGAAACTGCAGACGCGAGAAAGAATAAGCCGCCAATGAAGAAATAATTACAATTAAAAATACAGTAATGAAGGTATAAAAAACACTATTAAGAAAATAAGTGCCTAATTTGCCGTCAAAAATAACCGCCTTATAGTTATCAAAATTAAGTTTTACCGCCGGTTTAAGGCCAAGGTCATTACGGAATTCCTGTTCTGTTTTAAAAGAGGCGTTAATCATCCAGAAAAGCGGAAAAACGCAGCTTAGCGCCACGCTTAGTAAAAAAGTATGAAGAAAAAGTAAGATTACTATTTTTTTAAGTTGGTAATACACCCCAGCGTCTCCTTATCCGTTTGCTCACACCAAGCATAATGAATGACATGGTAATAAGTATGACCCCCAATATTACCCCTTCTGCGCAGGCTAGCCCCACTTGATTGCCGCGCAAATGATTATATATACGCATAACCGGCACCTCTGTTAGCCCCCCGGCGCCTCTAGTTAAAGCAAGAATCATAGCGAACGCCTGCATCGTTCCCAGTATCGTAAGCACAATAACCATGGCAATAACAGACATAAGCATGGGCACGGTGATTTTACGAAAACTTTGCCAGGAGTTTGCGCCGTCAATACGTGCGGCTTCGTATAGTTGTTCAGGGATAGTTTGTAACCCGGCAAGCAAAATTACAAACGCCCAGCCAAACCCTTTCCATGAATGCACTAATGCAGTGGTGATTAAGGCGTGCGTTATGGGCGCATCCATAACGAATTTACCGAATCCTATATGGATATTAAATAAAACTTTGGTGCTTAACCAGTCATGAGCAAAAAAACCTAAGCCTATTTTATTAAGCCAGTAATTAAGAATGCCGGGGTTTGAAATAAGAATTTCGCGCATAAGTAAGCCGATGATAATTTCTGATAGCACCGGAAGAATAAAAAATATTATGCGGTATATTTTGCCAGTTCGTATTGCTTTATCTACGCCCATGGCAAGCATGAAGGCAAGAATATTTTGGAAAGTAAGAGCAAACAAGGTAATGAATGCTCCAAAAACCATAGATGGCCACCAGTCTTTATTGCCATAGACGATAATTTCTTTAAAATTAGACCACCCAGCAAATTCTAATGATGAAATACCGTCGCCACGGTGAAAACTTAAAATGAATGTATATATGAAGGGGTAAATATAAAAAACAGAAAAGATAAATAATGCGGGAAAGATAAACGCAAAATTTTTAAACTTATCGGTAAGCGAATTATTCATTATTGTAAATTACCTAGTGGCGCAAACCCTTTGTTTCACTTCCTGTATTTCTTTGGCTAATTCTTCGGGAGTTTTGATGCCCATAATAATTTGTTGTAACCCCTTATTGATAACTTCTATTACCCGGGAATCCTCGTTATACGGCCACACATCAGGATGGGTAAGGTTATTTAAATCGTCAACCAATGTTTTAAGGACAGGAGATAAGCTGTCTTCACAACCTATTATTGCCGGCAAGTTGTTAGTTTCTTTAATGAGAAATTCCTGTTGTTCCTTAGATGTCACCCATTGTAAGAATTTTACCGCTTCATCTTTGTTCGGCGAATGAGTATTGACCATAAATGAAGAGCCAGAGCCTCCCCAAACTTTTATAGGAAATTTATTTGATACTTGCGGTAAAGAGAAAAACGCATAGTCTAAATCAGCAGCTAATTGTTTGTAAACATTAACCGACCAGCTACCGTTAAAGGAAAAGGGAGCTTGCCCTTTGGAGAAAGCATCTTCCGATTCTTTATTGATCATGGTAGTGATATTTGGCGTGAGTATTGCAGAGTCTCTCAGTTTTACAAATAAAGAGAAGACATCTAACCAATCTTTATCCGTATAAGGGATTTGCCCTTCTATTGTTTTTAAAAACTTTTCTTCACCCATTAAATTTATCGCCCATTCGCTAGCCAAACAGTTAAGCAGCCACCCCTCTCCCCATCCGCAAACAAAGCCACTTATCTTTTTCGTATCTTTTATTTTTTTTGCATAATCGATGAATTCGTCAAAAGTATCCGGTGGATTATTCGGATCTAGGTTGGCTTCCTTAAAAAGAGTTTTATTGTAAACGAATTGCATAACAGTTGTATCAACAGGCACACCATAGATACCCGGCGTGACATTATAGGTGTTATCGTCTTTAAAAATAACTACCGCTAAGGTTTGGGGGTAGAATTTTTGTTTCCAGGTATTATTGTTTGATTGCATCGCAGAAGTTAAATTTAAAATATGCCCCGCTTTGATAAAAGAAGCTAGGGTTCTTTTTTCACCCAAAATACCGAAAATTTCCGGTAAATTCCCTGCTCTAGCGGCGGCAATAACTTTTTGGGAGTATATGTCAGGAGGAGAAAAAAGTTTAAATTCTACGTTTATGCCGGTTTGTTCTTTGTATCGCTTGGCAAGTTCGATAAAAGCGTCTTTACGGTCATTCATCCAGTGCCAAACAACAATTTTATTTTCTTTGGGTTTTTGAGGAGCGCAAGAAATAGTCAAAAAAGACAGGATTAAAAAAACCACAAGGATTTTTTTGCAAACTGGCATCTACTTTTTCCTCCTTCTTACCGAATTCGATTAAAAATCTGTATTTTTAATCAAAGACAACGGTTTTATTATTATAGACAAGAATTTTTCTTTCTAAATGCCAGCGTACTGCACGGCTAAGCACAACCTTCTCTAAGTCTTGCCCCTTTATTTTTAAGTCCCGCAAAGCATCTCTATGGCTGATTCTAACAGTGTCTTGTTCAATGATAGGCCCGGCGTCTAATTCTTCAGTAACATAGTGGCTCGATGCACCGATGATTTTAACTCCGCGCCTATAGGCTTGGCCGTATGGATTCTCTCCTACAAATGCAGGTAAAAATGAATGATGTATGTTTATAATACGATTAGTAAATTCTCCTACAAATTTATTAGTCAAAATTTGCGTATAGCGTGCCAGGACTATTAAATCAATTTTTTCTTTTTTAAGAAGAGTGATTTCTTGCTTTTCCACCACAGCTTTATTTTCCTTTGTTAGCGGAAATTCATAAAATTTTATATTAAAGCCATCAGTGATTTTTTTTGCCACAGTGTGGTTGCTGATAACTATCGGAATTCTACAATTCAATTGCCCTTCTTCGTAGCGCAGGAGTAAATCATAAAAACAATGAGTATAGCCTGAAACGAAAATTGCCACACGCGGTATATCTTCACTAAAATTAAGCGACCACGACATCTTAAATTGTTTGGCTAATTTAGAGAAAATATCGGCAATATTTCTTTTGGGTATGGAAAAGTTTTTAAGCGCCCATTCAATGCGCATGAAGAAAGTATTGCTTTGGCTGTCGATATGTTGGTCAGCATGCTCGATATTACCGTTATTTTTGTAGATAAAATCAGAAACGCTGGCAGTAATGCCTTTAGTGTCAGGGCAGGAAATTAATAATATGGCAGTAGGCATAAGAACTCTAATTATATTATATTTTTCAATAAAATCAATATTTTTTCTTTTCCCCGTTAGAAAGCTCATAGCGCGCATATACTCCGTTGTCGCTCTGTATATTTTGCCACGTGTTTACACACGGGGCTTTCTGACGGGGTTTGCCTCTATAATTGACGCGTCCACATACTTATTTTTGAGACCAAATGAGGGTAACGTATAATAAAGTGTGTAAGTTCTCTGGCAAGTAAATAAAAAAGGGTGTATCCTTTTTGTGGATAATCCAATATTAACCACATAGCCGTTACAAGCGGCTAATTAAAAGGAGGTACACCCTTATGGAAGTGCTG
>JAUYCY010000050.1 GCA_030692055.1 Candidatus Omnitrophota bacterium
TATAGAGTTCTGTAAATATTGATGGAAGCTGACAGGCGATATTTGGAGAAGTTACTAAATAAAAAGAAGGAGCGAGAAGAGCGAGTAGAACAGATATTAGATGAGCCGGATAAGAAAATCGTTCGCAAGGTCGAGAAAAGAAAACATAAAAGATATAATCTAACACAAGCAGCAAAGATACTTAATGTATCAAGACAAAGTTTGTATTACTGGATAAAGAGAGGTTGGGCTAAATCAAGACGCGATTTCAGGGGCTATCCTGTTTTTACAGTTTTTGACATCGAAGAAATAATTAGATGGCGCAATATGGTAAAATAAGCAAAGAACCGAACGTTACGATAGACGCGCATAAATATTTGCAACACTTTTATTTTCAAAGGGATAGGTTCTTTTTATGCTAAGAATATTTTTCGATTTTACAGTTTTTGTCACCACCCTAATCGAGAGTAAAAACCAGCATAATATTCTGCGAGATAATGAGTTATGACAAAAAAGATATACATCAAGACTTTCGGTTGACCCTTGGTTGGTTTTATACAGGCTTCTAAAAAACCTCTTCCTTTTGATGTTGAAGTGATATCTGTGCCGCCCGCCTTGTACCTGAAGGTAGGCTCAGCATGCCCCTTCGGGGATGCTTCGCACGGCGGGCTTGGTGGTTGGCGCATTCACCGCTTGCTCCGCCTTGGGCGGAGGCTGCGCTGGCTCGCTCGCTGTGGCGCCTGCCTCGCCTTGCTCGGCAAGGCGGGCTCGCTCATCGCAAGCAGTCTCTGTGCTCGGGCTTCCGCGCTCGTCGCGCTCCAGCTCCTGCGCTCAGAGTCTGCAAAACCAGCGACGTGGTACAATCATAGCGTGGTTATGATACCCTTCCTTCCCGACGGAATAGTCGGGATTAATTCGGCTACAGCCCCGAATTCTCGGGGCTAAGTCTCATTGAACAGTCACCTGCTGGAGTTTACCCCGCACCGAATTTATTCTGGTGCGGGGTCGGGCTTTCCCGCCAGAGGCGGGCAGGCGCGCTTCGCGCAAATTTTTTCCTTTTTCAATAAATCCTTTTCGGCTGGCGGCGGGGAAAAGGGGAGTAAAGCCCTCCTCAAGCAGGCGCCATCGTCAGGGTATGTTTCGCTTTCAGCGAAACGCCCCACCCGCCCAGCGGTTTCGGTGCTCGGGCTTCAACCCTTCGGGTTTCCGCTTCCTGCGCCCCGAACCCGCTTCCCCCTAAGAGGGAAAAGATACCTGTATCAAATATTCATCAACTCTTCTGTCCTTTTTGCAAAAGGTCAGAACAGCCCGCAACGCCAAAAGACATTTCGCCTTTGGCGAAAAGACTTTTGTCCTTCGGGTTCGCGTTGCTTTGATGAATATTTGTGTTTTTTCTGAAACCCCACCCACCCAACAGTTACAGTACCCTACGGGCAGGCTTCGCACTCAGGCGGCTTCATCCCTTTTGGATTTCGCATCGCCTTTTGTGTGCCTGTTTGCCCCTGGGAATTTTAATTGTTGTAAAGATGTAAATGTTGTATAATGTGGGAAAATGTTGGCTACTAAAAATTAAAGGTGATACTATGTTGCTTAAAGGATATTTAACAGTAGAACAGGTCGCAAAACAGCTTGGCTTGTCTGAATATCGGGTGCGTGAACTTATAAGAGAAAAAGAGATCCGGGCTACAAAGATTGGTCAGTGGCGCATTAAGCCCGAAGATTTGGAAGAGTTTGTAAGGGCAAGGACGAATCGGTAGAAAGAATTTTAAATATCAGTACCTTATTTTAATTAGTATGGAGGGCTTATGAAATCGTTAGAAAAAAACACAAAATATATCCAATTAAGCAAGATTTCGTTTGATGTTAATAATCCCAGGGGGGAGAAAGAACACCAAATTATAACTGACCCAGAGTTCCACAAGCTAGTATTATCAATTAAAGCCCACGGCATTTTAGAGCCCTTGATAGTTAAAAAAGACCCTTCTAAAGAAGAACATTTTATTCTTATTGATGGAGAAAGAAGATTAAGGGCTGCCACAAAAGTTTCCGAAGCCGATAAAAACGGGGATAGTACCGTGCCTGTGTTAATTGCAAAAGATGATGCCGATGGAAGAATTCTAGCTTATCAGGTACACATGTTGAGAAAAAACTGGGATAAAGCTGCTGAAACAAAATCTATTAAGACAATAATCGCGGATTTAAAACAGAAAAATCCTACCTTAACCGAAAAAGAAATTATCAAACAATTAAAAGAGATAACCGCACACACTGACCCCCAGATATCAGATCTTTTAAAACTCATAAAATATGATGACAAAGTGATTGAAAAAGTAATTTCTGGCCAGATTGATATGAGCCATTTAATCCAAAATGAGGCAAGTTTTATCAATCCATTGAAAAGAGAATATCCTTCCCTTTTTGCCAAATACGGAGAGGATAATTTAAGGAAAATACTTATTGAAAAGGTTGAGAGTGGTTTTCTTGTCGGCACGCGTTATTTAATGGATGGATTTAAGAATGTATTTGCTGATAGCAAAAATAAAAAACAGATAGAACCTTTGCTGGATACCTTTCTGGCAAATAAGGCAAAGAATATCAGAGACACTTATTCTGACTGGGAGAAGCTGAATCCTGGGGCAAAGAAAAAAGAATCAGACACAGCAAAAACTCCTAAAGGCAAGAAACGGAAATCGCAAAAAGAAAATAAAAGCAATGCGAACACTTTCAAAAAGATAAATCTGACAGCTAAAGAAGAAAATACCTTGAAAAAGGTAAGAAAGAATTATGAAAGCATAGGGAAGAAATTAACCCAAGAGGAAAACGAGTATATTGCAGAAGGGATATATTGTTTAGAGAATAATTGCCTCAAAGCTGCTTCAGTGATGATTTGGGCGGCGGGCATAAGCAAGGTAATTAATCATATAGCAAAGAATATCTCAGATTTTAATACTGTTTCAAGTGCTATGTCGCAATTAAAAAAGGATCCGTATAAACATCTTGGGGGGAATTATAAATTAAATATTAGCTCTGCAGATGATTTACGAGACGGCAAAGATTGGCAATTGCTTTATTACATGCTGTATAAGAAAATAATATCAAAGACCGAACTCAATAAATTAAAAACTGCCTACACCACAAGATGTGATTGCGCGCATCCCACTGATGTAAAATTGAGCCCAAATGAGGTGATAACAATTTATGATAATATTTATAGGTTGCTTTTTACTAATTCAAAATTAACATGAAGATTTTGTTAGTTGAGCCAAATTTCCCAATACCGCCTAAAAGCAAAAACCATAGGGATTTTCTACCAGTAGGTTTGCTTAAATTAGCCAGCTATCACAGGGCAAAAAGAGACGAGGTAAAGCTTGTTAGAGGCAACCAGCAATTTCCTGATTTTTATCCTAATCAAGTCAAGATAACCTCTCTTTTTACTTACTGGTCTAATTATGTATGGGATAGCGTTAAGTTCTACAAAGAGAATTACCCAAAAGCCAAGGTTATTGTTGGGGGGATTTATGCTTCATTAATGCCGGAGCACTGTAAGGAATCTGGATGTGATGAAGTATTTGTAGGGGTAGATGAAAAGGTAGAAAAGTTTAAGCCGGCTTATGACCTTGTTGATGTTGATTATCAAATTGTACACACAAGTAGGGGATGTCTGAGAAAATGCAAGTTCTGCGGGACATGGAAGATTGAACCAGAATTTGTTTCAAAAAAAAGCATCAAAGATGAAATTTGTAGCAACAGAATTATATTCTACGATAACAACCTTTTGGCAAATCCCCATATAAAAGAGATTCTTGAAGAGCTGAAAAACTCCAAGCATAATGGTAGGGTTGTATATTCAGAAAGCCAATGTGGCATTGATGGAAGGCTTCTGACTCTTGAAGTGGCTAAGTTATTGAAACAGGCAAGATTTCTTAATCCTAGAATCGCGTGGGACCATGGTTATAATCAGCGAAAGATGATAAAGAAGCAGATAGATATGCTAGTGGATGCTGGTTATCCCGCAAAAGAGATTTATGTTTTTATGATTTACAACTTCGAGCCGGATTATTATGAAATGCTAAAGAAGCTGAAACAATGCAAGAAGTGGGGAGTACAGATCGCTGATTGTAGGTA
Organism: Candidatus Omnitrophota bacterium; assembly: GCA_030692055.1. The sequence goes on from JAUYCY010000050.1 coordinate 4,105, forward strand.
CAGGCCCTTAAGCCAAACATTTGATAATTACAATCCAAGAGAAAGGCAGACAATAAAAGATTATTATATATATCCAAAATGGACAGATAGGCAGATAAAGCTTTTCAGGAAGAAAGTAAGACAACAGAATATCGAGATAAGGCACGGATTTGATTTCTATAGCAAAGAAATGGAAAGATGGGGAGCAAAAAGAAGAAAAGAAAAGCTTCTTGAGAATGCCAATAATAGAATTGCGGATTATATAACGCAATGAGAAAATTATTAAGGCAAAATAAGATTATAAATTAAGCGATATGTCAAAAAAAGATTATTCAAAACTTGAAAAAGACGATTTGCTCAAAGTAATTGAGAAACTCGAATCTCGTAAAAAATACGGACTGATTTGGGACGAAGAAAAGACCAAAGAGCAGTTTGAAAAAGAATCGGAAAACGCCTTGCCCATTTTGAAAGAAGTCAAAGGCAAAGAAATCAAAACCGATCCAGCAAAGCCGACTAACATTTTGATTGAAGGCGACAATTATCACGCCTTATCTGTTTTAAACTACACCCACCAGGGCAAAATCGATGTTATTTATATTGATCCGCCGTATAACACGGGCGGAGAAAAAGAGTGGAAATTTAATGATAAATGGATCGACAAGAACGATTCTTATAGACATAGCAAATGGTTATCATTTGTATCTAAAAGATTAAGATTAGCCAAGCAACTCTTAAGGGAAGAGGGTGTCATCTTGATATCAATTGATGATAATGAGTATGCTCAACTTAAGCTGTTTTCTGACAACTTGTTTGGAGAAAAACAATTTATTGGATCGCTGGTGTGGGAAAAAAAGAAAAAAGGATCTCATCTAGATGGCGCAATCACTAATGTAAAGGAATATATTTTGGCATACTCAAAAAATGCTGACTTTTTTGGAGGGTTAATTGGTGAGGTCAACGAAGAGAAGGAAACTTATCCTTGCTTAAATCCTGGAAATGGATATACGACAAGAATTATTCCCTCTGGCACAAAATCAACATACAAGCAAAGTGATGTTTCTTTTCCGAGAGGCTATGTTATTTCTGCCGGCAATATGAAACTCACTTTACTTTCTGATCTAAATATTAAAGATAAAAGACTTAAAAGTGACGTAACCATAGAGGCAGAGTGGAGATATGATCAAAATAGCATTAATGAGTTCGCGCAAAAGGATGAATTGTATTTTACTCAAGACCTATATTTGAGAAGGATTGTCACAGCTCCAAGATACAAAAAATTAAAAGATTTGCTTCTTCGAACAAGTAATACTGTCCTCGAAGAGTACCTAAGGGAGTTGATTGAGCTGTATAAAGATGAGGAACCTAATAAAGAAAAAATAAGATCCCTTCTCAAAAATATTCAGTCTTTGGAAGAAAGTGATTACAATACTGAAATTAATCCGAATAACTTATATACAGACGGATGGGGGTCAAATGAAGATGGGGATAATGAACAAAGAGATTTTTTTGGCAAAAAGGTATTTGATTACCCAAAGCCATCACGTTTGATTGAAAAACTTATAGCGGCAACTGGAATAAGTGCCGGTATCGTGCTTGACTTTTTTGCGGGTTCTGGCACCACGGCACATGCGGTGATGAAATTAAATAAGAAAGGAAGAAACATTCAATATATTTTATGCACGAATAATGAAGATAATGACAGGAGCGGCCTGAGGATTGCGACTGATATATGTTATCCTCGCGTCAAGAAAGTTATTGAGGGATTTATTGATAGAAATAAGAATAAAATCGAAGGACTTGGCGGAAATCTTAAATACTACAAAACCACCTTTGTTAAAAATTCCATCAGTCGAGATGATTTGAAAATACGCATTACCCGCGAATGTACGGAAATGCTTTGCTTACGAGAAGGAATTTTTGACGAGAAAAAAACAAAAAGCGACTATCGCATTTTTGAGCAAAACGACAGAGTGATGGCGGTCTATTATGCGCTTGAGCGCGACGGTTTGGAGCAATTGAAAAAGGAACTGGACAAGATGAAAGGCGAAAAGATTTTGTATTGCTTCACGCTTGATCCGTTGGGATTGGATAAAAACGATTTTACCGATTGGCAGGGTGTAAGCTTGGAGCCGATCCCGCAAAAAATATTAGATATTTACGAACAAATTTATGAATATTAGCCTGAAACCATATCAAGAAAAAGCGGTTGGCGAGCTTGTTGCCACAGTTAAAACTCTACTTGAAAAAGAAGGGCAGAAAAAAGTTTGCGTTTTTCAAGCCCCGACCGGCAGCGGAAAAACCATAATGACCGCCAAGTTTATTGAGGAAATCATCAAGGAATTATCGAATAATGATTTGTGCTTTGTGTGGGTGAGCATTGGCAAGGGCGATTTACATTTGCAGAGCAAGCGTAGTTTGGAAGAGGTTTTTAGCGGCGCGCCGAGAGTGTCGCTCGTAGAAGAAGAATTTGCAGGCGGGCGTGAACGGATTGTTCGCAATGAGGTTGTTGTGGTGAATTGGGAAAAGCTGCGAAGCAAAGACCGCGAAAAGGGCGAATGGAAAAATGTTTTGATGAAAGACGGCGAGAAAATAAACTTTCGCGATGTGATGGAAAAAACGAGAGAACAGCGGAAGGTTATTTTGATTATTGACGAGAGCCATATTGGGGCAACCGCGGAGCGAACCAACGAACTACGGGAAGAAATCAACGCTGATGTTATTTTGGAAATGAGCGCGACGCCAAAAATACAACCTGATCCGCGGGATTTGGCGCGAGGTACAGCCGGATTCATTTTTATTGAACCGAAAGAGGTTATTGAAGAGGGAATGATAAAGAAAGAACTGATTATTAACGAAAAGATTGACGAAATTACCGGCGATGAAAGCGACTCGCAAGAGGTAGTTTTGGAAGCAGCTTACCAAAAGCGGCGGGAATTGAAAAAACTTTTTGAAACCGACGAGAAATCAATAGTCAATCCGCTTGCGCTGGTGCAGGTACCGACTGCGGAAGCAGGAGAAGACAAAATCAAAGCGGTAAAAGAGTTTTTGTCGCGCAAAGGCATTACCGAGAAAAACGGCAAGCTTGCGATTTGGCTGGCGGACGATAAATCAGCCGCTTTGGGTCCGAAAAATGAATGGGTCAGAGATTTGGACAACGAAATTGAATTTCTTATTTTTAAACAAGCGATTGATACCGGCTGGGATTGCCCGCGTGCTCATGTTCTGGTGAAGTTTCGGGAGTCGCACAGCGAAACATTTGAAATCCAGACTGTCGGGAGAATTTTGCGAATGCCCGAACAGAAACATTACGCGAGCGAAAATTTGAACATAGGATATATCTATACCAATGTCCAAAGCATTATCGTTAAAAAAGAAGTATACAACCCGAACATCATCAAGCACCTCAAAGGTATTCGCGTGGCGGAGTATAAGCCAATCAAAATCGTTTCATATTACAAGGCCCGCGCCGATTACGGCGATATTACATCAAGTTTTTCGCCGGTGTTTGAAAAGGTCGTCTGTGAGCATTTTGGCTTGAAAGGCGATCACACCTTGTTTGCGCAAAATATGGAGAAGTTGGAGCGCGTAGGCATGGTGCTTGATATCAAAAAGTATCAGCAAGACATCATCGCCAACGCCAAAATTGAAGGCAAGAGTTTTGATGAGATTGAGGGCAAGATTGACTCTGCGGCGCATGCTCGTCTGACTATCGCTGGAAATGATTTGCAGGCGCTGTTTGAGCAGGTTATTAAAAATAATCTCGGCTCGTTTAAAAATATCAAAAGATCGGTGCCAAAGGTGAAAACGGCAATTTATTCGTGGTTTAGGAAGTATCTTGGCGCGAAAGAATGGCCGGGAGAAGCAATCCTCGTGCAGATGATTTTCTTGCACAACGGAAATAGGAAAGTATTTGAGAAGGAAATTTTGGCGAGGGCGATTGAGGTGTATAAGGCGGTGCGCGAAAAAGAAATCAAGAAGCGAGTTGAGGAAAGCGAGCAATGGTATGATCTTGAAATCGCGTCAGAAAGTTTTTTCAATAAATACGCAGACGAGCTCGTGGAAGCCAAAAAGTATGTCTATAAGCCATGCTATTTGAGTGCGGAGCGATTAGGCCCCGAAAGGCAGTTTGAGAAGTTTTTGAATGAAAATGCCGGAAAAATAGTTTGGTGGTGGAAGAACGGCGAGAATAAAAACGATTACTTCGGTCTCAAATATGAGTATCCATCTGGCGTAATTCATACCTTCTACCCCGATTATTTAGTCCAATTCGCTGACGGCAGAATAGGTATCTTTGAAACAAAAGACCAGCGGGATCAAGACGGCGGTGGTTATACGAAAGCAAAATCCGAAGCTTTGCAGGTTTACCTTAAAGAACACACGAAGAAACACCTGAAACTTTTTGGTGGTATCGCTATCCAAGTTAATGAAATCTGGAGAATCAATCAGAAGCCGAATTATAACTGGGAAAAATGTCTGCGTAATGATTGGAGTGATTGGCAGGAGATCGACTTTACAAAACCTATTGAAAAGTCAGATTTATTCTTCAGCGATATTATTTCAGATGAAGACATAAACGAAAAAGATAAATACTCATCATGCTTGCCGGTTTATTCATTACAAGCTGTTGCGACAGCATTTAGAGAACAGCAAAAGCCGGAACTTTTAGGTTGGAAAAAGATTGGTAGCAGAAGAAAACTTGATGAACATATGTTTGTTGCGCAGGTTGTCGGAAAGTCAATGGAACCCACCATTCGCGATGGTAGTTACTGCATATTCCGCTATGATCAGGGAGGCTCAAGAAATGGCAAGGTTGTGCTTGTAGAATCACGGCAAGTTACAGATCCTGAAACAAATCAGAAGTTTACCATAAAGCGTTATAGAAGCGAAAAAGAAATGCTTAAAGATGACCAATGGCGCCATAAAAAGATTACTTTGTTTCCGGACAACAAGGCTTTTAAAGACATAGTCCTGAAAAACGTATCTGGAGATGATTTCAGGGTAGTGGCGGAGTTCTTAGAAATATTGTCTTGATTGAGACGGTAAAAATCAAAGACCGAATTGCCGAGGTTTGGGGTAAACACAGTTTATGAATAAAGACGATATTAAAGAATTACATTTTATTACTTATATTGAAAATGTGCCTTCGATTATGGCTAATGGAATATTGCCTCGCAATAAAGCCCGAAACTTGACTCTGCGTGATATTTCAGCGGAAGGGGTTCAAGAACGGCGGAAAAATAAGAAAATACCCGGCACTACTAAAAGTTTGCATGATTATGCTAATTTGTACTTTGATACGCATAATCCTATGCTAAGCGTAAGAAGAACGGAAAATAATGAAATTTGCATTCTTCGAATTCAGAGTTCGGTTCTCGATATACCAGGGGTTATCGTAACGGATAAGAATGCCGCGAGGGAATGCTGGTTTAAGACCGTTTCCGAAGGTTTGCCATTATTAAACAAGAATGAAATTTATGCGACCTTTTGGACTGATGTTGATCCGATAAAAGCGTATAAACATGCTGGTATTAAGTGCGCAGAAGTTTTAGTACCGGATTGTGTTGGCCCAAATTATATTTTTGGGGCCTATGTTGCTAATAATTTAGCTTTAGATAAATTGCGTGCCGTTTCGCAGATAAATGGTATAATAAAATCAGCTATTTTTTTCTGATTTAACTAAAAAGTATTTCTATGAAGATTTTAATTGGCAATATTTTTGAATCGGGCGCTCAAACACTGGTTAATACCGTTAATTGCGTTGGGATCATGGGCAAGGGTATCGCAGCGGAGTTTAAGAAGAGATTCCCCAAGATGTTTGAAGACTACCTCTCTCGTTGTGAACGGAAAGAGGTTAGACCAGGGGTCCCATATTTGTTCAAAGAGTCTATTTTTCCTCCTCAAATTATTAATTTTCCGACAAAATCTCATTGGCGAGCAGCTTCTCGTATTGAAGATATCGAAAAAGGGCTGAAAATTATTTCTGAAAAATATAAAGAGTGGGGTGTTGAATCTATCGCAATACCCCCTCTTGGTTGTGGAAATGGCCAGTTACTTTGGGAATCCGTTGGCCCGTTGATTTACAAATATATGTCTAAGTGGGATATTGCTGTAAAAATGTATGCGCCATATGATACATCACCAGCGCAATTAACAGTTGATTTCTTGTTGAAAGAATCTCGCTCACGGCAAGTGGGAACGGGCGATGTTGTACTACAAAAATTGAATCCTGCCTGGGTAGCTTTAACTGAAATCGTTTATCGTATTGAACAGCAAAAATATCATATGCCAGTAGGGCGGACTATATTTCAAAAAATAGCTTACGTGGCGTCAGTTTTAGGTTTGCCCACTGGTTTAAGCTATGTTAAGGGTTCTTATGGGCCATATTGCCGTGAATTAAATAATGTAAAGAGAAGATTGGCTAATGCTGGATTGATTCAAGAGCAGAGGTCCGGAAATATGTTTAGAGTACTTCCGGGCCCAGAATATGAAAAGGCTAGGAGTAGAAATCAAGATGATATTAAAAAATGGGACACGCTGATAGCTAAAACCGCTGATTTGTTCTTGCGTTTGGATACAAATAAAGCCGAAGTGGTGGCAACTGTTTTATTTGCTGAAAAAGAATTAAATAAAAATAAGAATATTTCCGAGCAAGGTGTTCTAGATGCAGTTATGCAATGGAAGCAGAAAAGAAGACCGCCCTTAAATAAAGAAGAGGTTGCTGAAACAATTCGCAACTTGGGTGTTTTGGGATGGTTTAGTTTGGAGCCATCTCACGAATTACCAATTAATGAAAGTGAATTTTAATTAAGCCCTCCCCTATAGATATTTTCCCCTTAGCAATCGCAGTCGTCTGGCTTCAACCGCCTGCGGCGTTTTACGCAGCGGACTTTGTGCGATTGCCGTACCTCCCCTAAGAAGAGATAAGTAACAACACCAGATATTTTCCCCGCCGCCAGCCGAAAAGGATTTATTGAAAGAGGAAAAAATTTGCGCAGCTTGGCTCGCCGAAGCTTTAGCGAAGGCGGCAAGCGCGCCTGCCCGCCTCTGGCGGGAAAGCCCGACCCCGCACCAGAATAAATTCGGTGCGGGGTAAACTCCAGCGGGTGACTGTTCAATGAGACTTAGCCCCGAGAATTCGGGGCTGTAGCCGAATTAATCCCGACTATTCCGTCGGGAAGGAAGGGTATAAAAACCACGCTACGACTACACAACAGCGATGTTCCGCAGGCTCTGCGCGCAGGGGAGCGGAATACGCCGAAGCTTTAGCGAAGGCGGATGGAGCCCGAGCACAGAGACTGCTTGCAATGAGCGAGCGCCAAGCGAGCGAGCCAGCGCAGCCTCCGCCCAAGGCGGAGCAAGCGGTGGATGCGTCAACCACCAAGCCCGCCCTCCGCCACAAAGCGTTGGCGGACAGGCAGCGCAGAGTCAGCCTTTGGCTGAGGCGGTACAGATAAAAACCACGCTACGACTACACAACAGCGATGTTCCGCAGGCTCTGAGCGCAGGTAGGCGAAATCCGAAGGATTGAGCCACGAGCACAGAGACTGCTTCCACTGAGCGAGCGCCAAGCGAGCGAGCCAGCGCAGCCTCCGCCCAAGGCGGAGCAAGCGGTGAATGCGCCAACCACCAAGCCCGCCGTGCGAAGCATCCCCGAAGGGGCATGCTGAGCCTACCTTTAGGTACAAGGCGGGCGGCACAGATATCACTTCAACATCAAAAGGAAGGGGGTTTTTTAGAAGCCTGTATAAAACCAACCAAGGGTCAGCCGAATGTCTTAATGTAGACTTACGGTGGCCCGGCCTGGCTTGAAAACAGATTTGATTATTGGCAGCCAGCGTGATATACTTTTTCTATGAAAGAATCAAAGTTGACAGCCTCGCTCAAAGAAGAACTTCTTTTAATTCATAAAAAAATTACCCCCAGGGAACGCCTCAATGCTTTTTTTAGACACTCCCAGCTATTGATGCGCTTATTTGAGGAGGGAGAGGATTATCGCAAGCGTAATATCACCCGTAGAGTTTTGTTAAATTCTGGTAGAAACAAAAAAATTAAATGAAAGCTAAAAACAGCGGTCAATCTGCCTTGCTACTTCTTGATGTTATTGATGTTCTTTCAAAAGAAAAAGTACCTTATGCTGTTATCGGTGCGTTTGCTGCATCATTTTACGGCGTTATCCGAGGCAGTATTGATGCCGATGCTATCATTTCTCTTGCTGCGTCAACTCTGAACGCGCAAGATTTAGTTCGTGTTTTTCATAAATACGGTTTACCTTCCGATTATCGAGAAGGTGATATTGACGACTCTCTGAAAGGCGTAATAAAGATAAGAGATAAATACGGTAATCGAGTGGATTTAATAACCGGCATTAAGGGTATGGATGAAGATGTGTTTGAGCGGACAGTAGTTGTTCCTTTTTTAAAGCATAAAATATACCTTATTGGCCTCGAAGATTTTATCGCTATGAAAATATTTGCCGGCAGCCCCAAAGATATTGAGGATGCTTCTGGAGCATTAAAAGTTTCCCGGCAAAGCGTTAATGTTGTTCTTTTGAAGAAATTAACGCAAAAATACGGCAAGAGAGAACTAAAGATATTAGAATCTCTGCTATGACGGTATAAATGGATATTCCGCCGGCCGGACCTGCCTTAAAAGAACTTCTTAAAAACGCCCAAGATAAAAAGTTTGATCAGGTTATATGATGAGCCAGGAAAAAATAGCTTACTTATTAACTAGGGATGAGTTGAATCTTCTTAGGAGTGTTTTATATTTAGAGCCGGGATTAATTGACAGTATTGAAGGCGCAAAGAAAGAAGGTAATCGGTATATAATCAGATTTTGCCCTGATAACATCATGGACGTTTTAGGATCGTTATCCTTTGCAACAGGTTATGTCGAGCCTTATACTGAAAAAGAGAAACACCTAAAATTACATGATAAGATTAAAGATGGTTTTATCCGTAATAAGCGTCTGCCTAACCAATCCTAAGTAATCACCTCTTCTGTATCCCCCACCAAAAAATATTACCAAACCCACCCTTTCTGTTATAATAGCTCCCTGTGCGAAGGTTTATTAGAAAAGGGAAATTTTGTGTTTATATTCTAGACAACTCAAATCCGACCGCTTAAATATCGGGGTAAATCTTGTTTCACAACATTTACCCCGAAGCGGTTCGGATATGGCATTGTAAAATATCATGACGAAAAGAGCGTTTACAAGGCGAGGTAAGTTCTATGTTTATATTTTACAATGCCAAGATGGCAGCTATTACACCGGACACACCAATGATTTGGAGAGGCGGCTGAAACAGCATAATAGCGGCAAGGGTGCTTGGTATACAAAACTGAAAGGATATGGAGAGTTTGTTTGGCATAAGGAATACCGGTGTTTTAAGCCTGCGTTTTTGATGGAGAAGAGAATAAAAAAATTAACTAGGAAACAGAAGGAATCGCTAGTTGGCGGTAGAAGGTTAGATAGGGTTTTAGCTGAGAGTAGTAAATAGGTCCGGGCACCTAAATACCGGGTTAAATTCTCCTAAAGATAATTTAACCCGGGGTGCCTCGGGCATGGCCGCTTTGCGGCCAGATAAAGTGCTTGTCGCAGCAAAGAAATAAATGGTCTGGCTGCCTGTATACTGGGAAAATCTCACGCTCTTCGAGCAGGATATTTTCCCAGAGCAGCTCAGACACGGCCGCAAAATAAATTTGCGGCCAGATAAAGTGTTAGCGGAGGCTGGGAAGTGAGTATGAAGAAAAATAAGGTGACATCCAAACGTCTTTATATAAAGACGTTTGGATGTCAAATGAATTCCCGCGATAGCGAGGCGCTTTTGGGGTTATTTTTGGAAAGAGGCTATACGCAAGCGCAGGGTTATGAAGATGCTGATATAATTTTACTAAATACCTGTTCGGTGCGCGCGCACGCAGAACACCGCGTCAGGTCAATATTGGGGTCTTTTAAGAAATTATTTGCAAAGCGCAAAGCGCAAAGCGCAAAGAGTAAAGATACTCAAAACGCTATGCACTATGCGCCATGCGCTATGCCGATTATCGGTTTGATTGGTTGTATGGCGCGCAGTCAAGGACAAGAGATTTTTAAGCGAATGCCTTATGTAAATTTAATTGTGGGGCCAGCGAGTTTACATAAGATACCGGAGTATATAGAGAAAATCGCAAAGCGCATAGCGCATAGCGAAAAGCAGGGAGAAAACTTAAGGATAATGGATCTGGAGGATAAAGAAAGAAAGGAAGAGTTTTATGATGCGGGTTTTAGAGCCAAGTCGGATCATGCTCAGGTGGTAATCTCTACAGGTTGCTCAAATTACTGTTCCTATTGCGTTGTGCCTTACGTCAGGGGTGAGCTGCGTTTACGAAAGCCTAAGGATATTATTGCGGAAGTCAAAAGGAACGTTGCTCTTGGTATAAATAAAATTACACTTTTGGGCCAAAACGTCAACGATTATAAATATATTCCTTCGTCCCACGTCCTTCGTCCCACGTCCTTCGTTAATTTGCTGGAAATGGTTAATGAGATAGAGGGGGTCAAAGAGATTGATTTTCTTACGCCGCACCCAAAAAATACCTCAAACGCGTTGTTTAGGTTGATGGCGAAATCAAACAAAATAAAAAAATACCTGCATTTGCCTTTGCAGTCAGGTTCTGATAGAATCTTGAAGCTTATGAATAGGGGCTATACTAAGAAAGATTACCTGGCATTAGTAGCTGATTATAAAACCATTGTTGGCGGTACCATAGGCACAGATATCATCGTTGGTTTCCCTACTGAAACAGAAGAGGATTTTCATCATACTAAAGATGTTTTAGAGAAAGTTAATTTTATGGGCGCATATATCTTTAAATATTCTCCCCGGCCTAACACTCAAGCGTTAAAATTAAAAGACGATGTTCCCCAAAAAGTTAAAGAGAAAAGACATAAGATTCTATTGGATTTACAGAAGAAGATTTCTTCGCGCGTTAAATAATGAATATCTACGGATATTTTTTAAAAAGCACACTCCTGTTTTTTGTTTTTAACGCGGCTGCCTTAAACAGTCTCACGTATGCTCAGGATTATAAAAGCCTGACGGAATTAGAGGTTTTACAAAAAATTCCCAGTCAAGTCCTTAAGGATTTGACTGGCGCAGGAATGCCTGATCAAAAAGGAATGGTTGGGCGTAATCGTAACGGGTGGATACATGTAGCTTTCCAAAGGGGGGCCGCTTTTTCTTTTATTGCTGCCGTAGCATTAGGTGATTTAAAATCAGCAGAAAGAGCATGGAACGCAATTGAGGTTGGTTTTTTAAAACAGATGCGGGAAGGCAATTTTGAACTTGGTGAATTTGAAGGGAAAAAGCCAAGAAAGCTTGACGATTATTCTGGGGTTTCCTTTTGGCTGGCTTCAGTCTCTCGCGCTATTTTAGTTGTGCGAGAGAGCGAATTTAACAGTTCTTTTAAAGAACGCATAGAAATACTTCTTCCCAAAATTGAAAAGAGCGCAAACTGGCTTTTAAAGCATAAAGAAGAACTTAAAGATTATGATATTCAAACGGCAAATCGTCTTTTTTTTGATGCTCTTGCTTTTGGGCTTTGCGGATTATTGCTCAACAAAGAGGAATTATCAATCGCCGGCAATAACTTTTTTAAGGCTGGGCTTTCTATGCAAAAAGAGGATGGGGTTTTGTTGGAAGAAGGCGGATATGATTCAAGTTATCAAGCAACCTCTCTTATTAATATGCAGATTTATAGAATATATTTTCCCGGCAAAGAATTAGAAAAAGCAATAACGAAAGCCTTCCAGTGGGAACTTAGCCGCATTGAAGAAAGCGGCAGAATTAACGTCGAAGGCAACACCAGGATAGGCAGAAACCAGGAAAAGCTATTAGGCAAAATAAAAAAAGTGAGTTATCAGGATGTAGTTTTATCTCTTTTTTACTATGGCATACTTACGAATAATTCTAACGCAGCTTCCGTTGCAGAAAAAGTTTATCTCTATAAGAAGGATAATCCTGGCCAATAAAAACATTTGCGTAATATAATGAAAATATTTTTTTTAGCTTCGGCTTTAATCTTAATATTCTTTAATTTATCTTATTCGGCTTCTCTTGATGACGCCTATAAAGATTACCTTAGCGCAGATTACGAAGAAGCTCTTATAAAGGCCAAGCATTTGCAAGAAAACGATGAAGTTCTGTATTTTTTAGGCCTTACCTATATAAAGATAGGCAATTACCCGCAGGCGCGAGATTATCTTATAAGGTTATCAAAGAATTATCCTCGTTCTCAATTAGAGGTGCAGGGATTTGTGCGGTTTGCCGACTCTTATTTTCTTGAGGGCGACCTAATAAAAGCAAAAGTTTCCTACGAAGATATAGAAAAAAAATACCCTTCTTGTAGTTATACGCCTTTAGTTTATTTAAGATTAGCTCAGATTGCAGGTAAAGAAGGTAAATGGCAAGACAAGAAAAAATATATAGGTAAATTAAAAGAAAAATATGCCCAAAGTGTCGAATCAAGATTTATAGACGACCTTGAGGAATCTGACGACTTTTTTACTATTCAGATTGGCGCCTTCAGCAATAAAAAAAATGCATCTATGCTTAAACAGGAATTAGCGGATAGGCCAGATATCTATATCGTAGAAGATAAGAAGGAAGGGAACGTATTGTATAAGGTAAGAGCGGGAAAGTTTGCGAGCCGAAAAGACGCAGAAAAGGTTTATATAAAACTTATCAAGAAAGGTTATCCGGCGAGAATCTATCCTTAAACGCAGATTCCCGCAAATTGCACGCAGATGGTCGCAGATTCAAAGGGGGATTTTTTATATAAGGATTTATCCTATAAACTTATAGGTTGTTTCTACGGGGTTTATAATGAATTAGGTCCTGCCCATAAAGAACAGATTTACCATGAAGCATTAAAGGTAATTTTTACTGAAGAACATATCCCACATGACGAGAAAAAGCGGCTTAAGATAAAGTTTAGAGATAAAGAAATAGGAATCTACGAGCCTGATTTTATAATAGATAATAAAATAATCGTCGAAATTAAATCAGTTTTAAATCTGCCTAAGGTATTTGAGAAACAGCTTTACTATTACTTAAGAGGCACAGATTATAAAGTGGGGTATTTAGTAAACTTCGGTAACGAGAAGATAGATATAAGACGTAGAATTTATGAATCCGTAAGAAAAAGATGATATTTGCGAAAGTCTGCGTTAGATTTGCGAAAATTTGCGTTAAATGAATAATGTAATCTTTATAGTTGGTCCAACTGCCGCAGGTAAAACAGAAGTTGCATATCAACTTGCCCGCCGTCTAAAAGCTGAGATTATATCTTGCGATTCAATGGTTATCTATAAAGAACCGCGGATAATTACTTCTAAGCCGCCGGAGTATATGTTAAGAGAAATACCGCACCATTTTATAGATATTGTTTCCGTTAGTGAAACTTACTGTGTCTTTGACTACCTCATTTCTGCCACCAAATCTATACAGGACATATTCGCACGAATATGTCCTGTAGTTGTGTGCGGAGGAAGCGGGCTTTATGTGAAGGCAATTCTTGACGGGATATTTGAAGGAGTAGGTAAAGATACGGATTTACGCAAAAGCTTAGAAGAGCAGGCTAAAACTCATGGCAAAGAATATTTGTATGAAGAGTTAAAAAAGGTTGATCCGGAAACCGCCGCAAAAGTTAGTGATATAAGAAGGATTATCAGGGCTCTTGAGGTATATCATTTGACGGGACTGCCTCTGTCCAAGAAAAAGCAGGAAGCAAAAGGGCTTTGGGGTAGTTTACCCATAAAAATATTCGGGCTGGAATTTACGCGCCAAATGCTTTACGACAGAATTAATAAAAGGGTGGATGAAATGTTTGAAAAAGGTGCTGTAGAGGAAGTAGAGGGGTTACTTAAAATGAACTTAAGCCTTACTGCAAAAAAAATCATCGGCATAAAAGAAATCTCTGGATATTTAAAAGGTGAGTATAATATAGAAGAGGCTAAAGGGTTTATGAAAAAAAATACTCGTAATCTTGCTAAGCGTCAAATTACGTGGTTTAAGGCAGATAAAAGAATCGAGTGGATTAATGCCGACGGTTTAACCAGCGATAAAATAAAGGAGACTATTATAAAAAATGTTTGAAACCACAAAAAAAGAAAAAGCTTTATTGGTAATGGTAGAAGTTGGCCAGAAAAAATGGCCTACAGAAATATTAGCTGAGGAATTTAGGAATTTAGTCCTTTCCACCGGAATCGAAGTGGCAGATTTAATTATTGTACACCGTAAAGATATAGCGTCAGCTCTCTATATAGGTAAAGGTAAGGTTGAAGAGTTAGCGTTAGTTGTGCAAGAGGACAGTATTGATGTAGTGATTTTTAACAATAACTTGCGTTCTAGCCAGCAAAGGAATTTAGAAGATGCTTTGGGGGTAAAAACTATTGACCGCACGCAGTTAATCCTTGATATTTTTGCAAAACACGCGCGTAGCCAGGAAGGAATTTTACAAGTAGAGCTTGCTCAACTTGCGTATCTACTTCCGCGTCTAAAAGGAAAAGGCATTATGCTTTCACGCCTTGGTGGCGGCATAGGAACGAGAGGGCCGGGAGAAAAGAAGATAGAGATTGATAGGCGTAGAATCACTGACCGCATTACTCGGCTTGAAGAAGAGATTAGCGGCTTAAGCCAGCATCGTGAGACGATGCGTAAAAAAAGAGAGAAGGAACAAGCCCCTATTTGTTCTTTAGTGGGTTACACCAGCGCCGGCAAAACCACTCTTTTTAACGCAATTACCGAAAGCAACGAAAAGATTTCCGGATTTCTTTTTACCACGCTTGATACCATAAGCCACACTTTTATTTTGCATGGTAACTTAAAAACGATTATTACAGATACAGTCGGTTTTATCTATGAGTTACCTCCTTATCTAATCGATGCGTTTAAGGCAACGTTGGAGGAGCTTCAATACGCGGATTTGCTGCTGCATGTTATTGATGCTTCCAGTAACGATATAAGCCGCCTTAAGGGGTCTGTTAATTCAGTTTTAAAAGAACTGAAATTATCTGAGAAGCCCACCGTATTAGTTTTTAATAAAATTGATAAAATATCGGCGCAGGAGATAGAGGATTTAAAAGTCCAGTATCCGGAGGCTGTGTTTATTTCTGCATTAGAGAAAATTAACCTTGAGGAGTTAAAAGAAAAAATATATGAAGGGTTATTTCGGGATATGGCAGAGGTAATTATCAAGCTACCCTTTAAGCTTATGGAGTTAACCGATTATATCCATACCAATTGCGAAGTCTTAAAAACCAACTATCAGGAAACTGGAATAGTATACTGGGTAAGGATAAAGCAGGATAAGCTGGTGTATTTGAGGAATAAGGGGGCTGAGATAAAAGAAATTTGAGTAAAAATTTGCTAAAAAATTATATAAAAATAATTATAAAAATATCTAAAAATAATTAGAAAATCTTCTAAAAAAATATTGACAAAAATTTAAAAATATGTTATATATTAAAGTGAGATGAGGAAGGTAAGGAAGCAAATACAGCCATGTTTTGATATTGATATACCGCAGGATGAGCCGGTATTTTCTTTAAATGTGGTGTGTGAGCTTTTACACTTACATTACTGGACAATGCACGAAATATTACAAGAAGGTATTGTAGAGCCGAAAAAGAGAGGTAAAAGCAAGAAGCTATTTTCGTATCAAGATGTTAAGCGCCTTAAGTATATAAAGTACCTCATAGAAGATAAAGGGGTGAACATAAAAGGAATAAAGGTTATTTTGGAGATGTCAAATGAGACTTAGACTTTTGCAGCGATGTAAAGAGGTTGGCAAAAGTTACTAGTCGAATTTGACCCTTGACAATCAAGTTGGTTAATATAGCTGGTATTGTCAAGGGTTAATTCAACTAGATGTTTTTTCTCCGAAAAAACATAGCTTCATTAATTTTTTTGCTCATTGTTTAGCACTCGGGCGGAGAATTTGCTTGGAGCTTGTATCTTGGTCATTGGTTATTCATGAAATATTTGTGACAATCTGTGTTTAAAAAGGAGGAATAGTGCGAGTTGACGTTTCTTTCAAAAACTTAGAAAAAAGCGAATTTTTGAATAATGTTTTAGCTCACGACCTTGAAAAGATTGAAAAACGGGTGAAGATATTTCGTAAAGACTCGCCAGTACATATTGCGGTACGCCTTGAGAAAAGCCTGCACCGGGAAGAGTATACTTGTAGCGCTCATATGTATTTACCGCAGCATGTGCTTAGAGCGGATGAAAAAAAAGACAGCGCATCTCTAGCAATAAATAAGACTTTTGCCGCATTAACCAAGCAGTTGGATAAGTTGAAATATAAAATAGAAAAACATCTACAGAAAAAGCACCTTAGCTCATAAGTTCTTAAGTTGATGAGTTTATATGAAGTTACTTAAGAGCTCAATAGCTAAATTGCTGATATAAGCATTCTTGACTAGACAAATATTATATGTTAGTATCTTTGGCACTCTTACGAGTAGAGTGCTAAATCAAGAGAGGACATGACTTATGGAGTTACTACGAATATAAGTCATTTATCCGAACTTGACCCCACACCCAGATAGCTCGGTGTGGTGAGTAAGCTCAATAAAAAATAGGATAGCGAACCTCATAACGTAAGGTAGTGGAATGAACTGCTGGGTGTGGGGTTTAATTCGACTATGTAATTTTTCAAGCTAAAAGCACAGAAAAATTACAGTCTCATTAAATATGGTAAAAGCAGTAGATACCAGAGAACGGGAAAAGGAAATTCTAAATTTGGTAGTAGAGACCTACATAAAGGAATCTAAACCAATAAGCTCTACTCATCTTTGCGAGAGGTGTAATTTACCGTATTCTTCAGCTACTGTTCGAAATACAATGGAGAGCTTAGAAAAGAAGGGTTTACTTTCACATATCCATACTTCTTCGGGTAGAGTCCCTACTAGAGAAGGGTTTAAGGAGTATGTGGGTAACCTCAAAGAAGAAGAAATGGTTAATCAATATCCAGTTAGTTTGGATTTTTACGATTCCGCTTCCCACGGTATAGAATGGGTTGCAAATCATGCTCTTGATATACTTGCACAAAGTAGTGGTTACACATCTTTTATGGCAATATCCGGCAGAGACGAAAAATTATTTTTTAGAGGCGCGCGTTTTATTTTAGAACAACCGGAGTTTGAAGATATTCACAGAGTTAAAAATTTATTTTATACTTTAGAGGTTAAGCTATATCAGCTTCAGGAACTAATGTTTCACTGTTTTAACGAAAATGTAAAGATACTTATCGGTGATGAAATTGGTTTTGATGAGATAGCTGAATGTTCTTTGGTAGTTTCCGGTGCGCACGAAAAGAATCTTTCTTTTGCTCTTGCTCTTTTAGGCCCGATGCGTATGGACTATATAAAAGCAGCATCTTGCTTGTGTTCTACCAAGAATCAACTACGCGAGGTTATAACAGAAGAATGTTTATGAACCCAATCTTTGCCTGCGCTCTGCGCGAGCAAAGCGTGCCGCAGCCGCATTCATTGGGTCCATCATTAGATTTGATACTTCGACTGTGCTCAGTATCAACCCTGAGCGTAGTCGAATGGGTTGATTGTGAATATAAGCATTTTAAAGCAGAGAAAAATTTTATTTCCTAAAATGCTTTGTAACTTTTTTTACCTTGGGAACGTTTGATAGCCTATTATTTGGCAAAACATTATCGATTACTATAACAGCCTAATGCAAAATCTCGATGAAAAACGATAAAGAAAAATTTAAAGAGCATTTGCCTAAAGAAGAAGAAAGCAAAGAGGAAGTTAATATTGCTCAAGATGTATCTAAAGAGCAAAAAGAGGATAAGCGAGATTACGCTGCCTTATGGGATAAATATATGCGCACCTGCGCGGATTTTGATAACGCGCGTAAACGCTGGGATAAAGAAAAAGATGATATAGTAAGATTTTCAGAAGCTTCTCTTCTTCGCGAGCTTCTTGTGGTTGTGGATGAAGTTGAACAGGCACTTAAGATGATAAAGGAGCATTCTAACATTGAAGAGATTACGAAAGGCTTAGAAATGACTTATAATAATTTTATGAACGTTCTTAAAAAAAGAGGATTGAAATCCATAGAGGCTGTGGGTAGGGATTTTGATCCACATTTGCACGAAATAATAGCAAGTAAGGAAGTTGAAGACAATATTATAAAGCCGATAGTTCTGGAAGAAATTCAAAAAGGATATACGTTTGAAAATAAATTATTGAGAACGGCAAAAGTTATTGTGGGAATCAAAAAACAGAGTACAGAAAACAGAGAACAGATGCCAGAAGAGAAAGAGCAGAAAATAGAGGATAAAAAATCTGAACTCTAATTTCTGATGTCTGACTTCTGAATAGTGAGGAGGTTACAATGGCACGCGTAATAGGAATTGATTTAGGAACTTCTAATTCAGCGGCAGCGGTTATGGAAGGCGATAGACCGGTAATTATCCCTTCTGCGGAAGGAGCAGGGGTAGCCAGCGGTAAGGCTTTTCCTTCTTTTGTTGCTTTTACTAAAGACGAGCAACGTTTGGTCGGTGAACCGGCAAAACGACAAGCTTCAATAAATCCCGAGGGAACAATATTCGCGGCTAAGCGTAAAATGGGCACTGACCATAAATTTAATGTGCACGGTAAAGAATATACACCGCAACAAATTTCCGCGTTTATTTTACAAAAAATTAAACAAGACGCAGAAGCGTATTTAGGGGATAAGGTTGAAGAAGCGGTTGTTACCTGTCCCGCTTATTTTGACGATAACCAGCGCCAGGCGACAAAAGATGCCGGCGAAATAGCCGGTTTAAAAGTTTTAAGAATCATCAATGAACCTACTGCTGCATGTTTAGCTTACGGGCTGGAAAAGGCAGGGAAGGAATTAAAAATTCTAGTATTTGACTTTGGCGGTGGAACACTTGACGTCACCATTATGGAAATGTGGAAAGAGGGCGGTTTTAAGGTTATGGCTACCAGCGGTGATACTCAGCTTGGCGGAACCGACATGGATAATGTGTTGATAGATTACATCGTCAAAGAGTTTAAACGCGATACCGGCATTGATCTGAAAAATGATAAAATGGCGATACAAAGAGTGCGCGAGGCAGTGGAGAAGGCAAAAGTTGAGCTGTCTAGCACGCTGACTACAGATATTAATTTGCCTTTTATTACCGCTGACGCTAGCGGGCCAAAACATTTAACTATGAGTATTAACCGCGCTAAGCTTGAAGAATTGGTGGGTTCTATCGTTGAGCGTTGCCGCGGCCCGCTTGAGAGAGCATTAAAAGATGCAAAGGCAGCTTTTGAGAAAGAAGGTGTAAGTTTTGGCGATAAGGATGTGGACAAAATTATCATGGTGGGTGGACCGACCAGAATGCCAATTGTGCAGAAATTTGTTGAGGATTATTTTGGTAAGAAAATAGAGCGCGGTATTGACCCAATGGAGTGCGTTGCGCTGGGCGCAGCAGTACAAGCCGCGATCATCAAGGGCGACGTAAAAGATGTACTACTTTTAGATGTTACCCCGCTTTCTCTAGGTATTGAGACCTTGGGCGGAGTGAACACAAAACTTATTGACAGAAATACAACCATACCTACACGAAAGAGCCAGATTTTTTCTACCGCTGCGGACAACCAAACAGCAGTTACTATTAGGGTTATTCAGGGTGAGAGGCAAATGGCTGACGCAGAGGGTAACGTTGAACTCGGCAGATTTGATTTAGTAGGTATTCCGGCAGCGGCGCGCGGCATTCCGCAAATAGAGGTTACTTTTGATATTGATGCTAACGGCATAGTCCATGTTACCGCTAAGGATACGGGAACCGGTAAGGAGCAATCAATACGAATAACCGCCCCGCACAAATTATCTAAAGAAGCAATCGATAAGATGGTGCACGATGCAGAAAAGTTTGCCGCTGAAGATGCTAGAAAGAAAGAAGAAGTAGAAACTATTAACCAGGCCGATAATTTAGTTTATGCGACGGAAAAATCTCTTAAAGATTATGGCGACAAGGTCAGTCAGGGCGAACGCGCTGACATCGAAGCTAGAATTAATGATTTAAAAACAGCGGTTAAGGATAAAAACATTGATAGGATTAAGAAGGGAATGGAAGATTTAACTAAAGCAGCGCACAAATTAGCCGAAGAAATTTACAAACAAGCAGCGCAAAAGAAACAACAAGCCGGTCAACAAGGACAGAGGGCAGATGACAGAAGCCAGAAGGCAGAAGACGGGGATCAGCAAGCAGAGGAAGAGCCCAAAGTTAAGAAAGAAGATATTATTGACGCTGACTTTAAGGAAGAAGATAAGAAATAACGATGGACGTGGGACGTAAGACGTAGGACGAATTTTAATCGTCTCTCGTCCGAGCGTAAGCGGACATCCTTCATCCTACGTAAATATGATGAGTACACAAAGAGATTATTACGAAATTATTGGATTGCAGAAGAGTGCTTCTGTGGAGGAGATAAAAAAAGCCTACAGGCAGCTTGTTATGCAATATCATCCTGACCGTGTCCCGCCAGAAAAGAAAAAAGAAGCAGAGGAAAAGTTTAAAGAATTATCCGAGGCTTACGCGGTATTGAGCGATCCGCAAAAGAAAGAGCTTTACGACCGTTACGGCCATTCCGGAGTGGATTCACGTTATTCCACGGAAGATATTTTTAGAAGCGCGAACTTCTCCGACATATTTGGAAATATGCGCGGCGGTTCTGATTTTGGCAGTGTCTTTGAGGATATTTTCTCAGATTTAGGATTTGATGTGGTTGGCGGCGCGGGGCACAGAGGTGGTGGCCGCAGAAGGCATGGCGAAGATATCCACTATGAAATTTCCGTAACGCTTGAAGAGGCAAGTTTTGGCGCAGAAAAAGAAATTTCTTTTTATCGTTATGAAAATTGCCCCCAGTGTAAAGGCACGGGCGCGCAGCCCGGTTCAAAAAAAGAAACGTGCCATACCTGTAGAGGTAGAGGCGTTGTTTCCAGCGGTATGGGGTTTATCAGTTTTTCGCAAACTTGTCCAGCTTGTCGAGGCGAAGGCGAAGTTATAAAGAGCCGCTGCAATAAGTGTTCCGGTGAGGCAAGAGTCAAAATAAAGAAGAATGTTAAAGTGACCATACCGCAAGGGGTAGATACGGGTTCAGTTTTACGGCTAAGAGAGGAAGGTAATTTTGGCCCGGGGGGTTTCGGAGATTTATACCTGCATATTGAAGTAAAACCTCACCAAACCTTTACGCGAGAAGGAGATGATATTAGATGTAAAGCAAGGGTGAGCATTTTCAAGGTGCTTTTAGGTGGGGAAATAGAAGTACCGACATTAGCCAGCAGCGCAAAGATGAATGTTCCAGCAGGAACACAGCCCAATGCTATTTTTCGGTTAAAAGGCAAAGGCATAGCCAATTTACGTACTAAAAGGTTAGGCGATCAACTTGTAGAGGTAGAAGTGGAAATTCCAAAAAAATTATCTTTGCGCGAAAGGAATCTTCTCGTAGAATTAGCCAAAGAAAGAGGAGACTTATAAAATAAAAAATCAAATATCAAAATGACAATGCAAAATTTAAATAGAAATAACCAAATCCCAAGAAACAATAACCAAATAAATTCCAATGACCAATTCCCAATAATCAAACAATTTTTCTGTTTGGTGATTGTATCTTGGTTATTGGTAATTTTTCATTTTAATATGTAATTTTGATTTTTTCATTTTAATTTTTGATTTAAGGAAAGTATGCCTACATACGATTACGAATGTTTAAAATGCGGTAAGATAAGCGAAGCATTTCATAAAATAAACGATCGGCCACTAAAAGAATGCCCTCATTGTAAAGGGAAAGTAAAAAAACTAATTAGCAGCGGCAGCGGTTTAATTTTTAAGGGCAGCGGTTTTTATATCACCGATTATAAAAAGAAAAAGCCTTCGCAAAGCCAAGAAAAAAAATCTCCCAAGAAAGAAGGCAGCAGTAAATAATGGCACATACGTTAAAACCTTTAAGCGCCACCCATTACAACCAGTCTATCATCAAGGATTTATCTTTGGTAACTTGCCCTCCTTATGATGTGATTAATAAGAAGCAGGAATTTGCCTTAAAGCATAAATCTCCCTATAATTTCTGTAATGTTTTACTTACCGATAACGGGAACTATAAAGAGCTGGGAAAACGTTTTAGGCAATGGATTAGCGAAAATATATTGATTGATGACGCAAAAGAAAGTCTTTATCTCTACGAGCAAAAATTTAAGATGGACGGTAAGAAATATTCGCGTTTTGGAATATTGACACTTTTAAAAATGGATGGCAAGGGCGCTATTTTTCCTCATGAATATACATTAAAAGCACCAAAGGAAGACAGAAAGAAGATAATTAGAGAGGTAAAAGCTAATTTGAGCCCCATTTTTGTGATTGCGCCGAAATCATTAAAAACTTTAGCTAAAATTCATGAATATTATTCTAAAAAGAAATCTTTTGTAGCCTTCAAGGATAGCGACGGTAACGATAACAAGGTATGGAAGATTAATGATAGGGTAACAATAGAGCGCATTTGCAACGAATTCGATGGGCATAAACTTGTAATTGCTGACGGCCATCATCGTTTTGAGGTATCATACGGTTATTATAAGAAGAATAAGAACCGCTTTAAGGATTTAAATTATATCTTAGCCTACGTAACTGACGCGCAGAAAGGCCTTGTGATTCTTCCAACGCACAGGATAGTTTCTGTTAAGAATATAGCGGCTGTAATGGATAAACTGCGTGAATATTTTGATATAAAGAAGGTAGACGAAAAAGATTTAGAGGAAAAATTAAAGCACACAAAGGGATTTTGTTTCGGAGTGTATCATGCGGACAATTTTCATTTTATTAAATTGAAAAGTGAACGTATTTTAGATAAAATATTCAAAGGCTCGGTATATAGAAAGCTGGATACTTATCTTTTGCATCAGTTTGTTTTTCCGATCTGTGGCATCGAGGGGGATGTTCAATATACACATAACATTGCCGAAGCAAAGAAAATAGCGGCTCGCGATAAAACCGCATTCATATTAAAGCCTACAGCGTTAGGTGATGTTTTTAAGATTGCAAACCAAGGTTATAGGCTCCCACAGAAATCCACCTATTTTTACCCTAAGGTATCTAGCGGGATTGTGGTGAGGAGATTTGAAAAACGCTAATTCACGCGAATAATATTATTAGCGGAAATTCGCGTTGCGATTAGCGAAAATTAGCGTTAAATATGAACCCCGTTAGACCTTTAGTACTTTAAGAGTTTAACGGGTGGTTTCAACCAAAATTATTTTTGTTTAAGTATCGTATGAAATTTATGGAGGTCTAACGGGGTGAAGATATTCAAGAGGCCATTTCGTTACACGCTTGCCAGAAAGAGAAAAGAAATTCCCGACGGATTATGGAGTAAATGCCCAGGTTGTGGGCATGTAATATTTAATAAGATTCTGCAGGAGAATCATAAGGTTTGCCCAAGATGCAATTACCATTTTACTCTTACCTGCTGGGAAAGGGTAGATTTATTGGTTGATAAAGATACATTTATAGAGTTTTACAAAGACATGGAGTCTTTGGACCCCTTAGAATTTGCCGGGCCAAAGGCATACAAGGATAAGCTTAAAGAGGAGATGGAGGCGACCGGTTTAAAGGAGGCAATAATAGTTGGAGAAGCTAAGATAGACAAAAAGGCTACCGCTTTGGGCGTGACGGATTCACGTTTCATTATGGGTTCAATGGGTTCGGTGGTAGGCGAAAAGATTGCTCGCCTCATCGAATATGCCATTGAGAAGAAATTGCCGGTAATTATTGTTTCCGGTTCCGGCGGCGGAGCAAGAATGTATGAAGGTTTAATCAGCCTTATGCAGATGGCAAAGACAAGCGGAGCTCTTTCTCTTCTCAAGAAACAAAATTTACCTTTCATTTCTATTCTCACCCACCCCACAATGGCAGGCGTTATGGCTTCATTCGCTGGCTTGGGAGATGTTATTATCGCTGAGCCTGGAGCTTTAATCGGTTTTACCGGGCCAAGGGTAATAAAACAGACGATAAAACAGGATTTGCCTAAGGGGTTTCAGACCTCAGAGTTTAATTTAGAGCATGGGATGATTGATATGGTTATTCATCGCAAAGACCTGAAATCAACTATATCAAAATTATTATTTTATTTGGCTTGACATAGCTTTATTAAAAAATTAAAATTATACAATATTATTTTAAATAACCAATCACCAAGAAACGATAACCAAATAATGACCAATAACCAAATTTTCCGCCAAAGTTGGGTTTCTGCCCATCCGCCAGAGCGGCGCCTGCGGCGGAAAATAACCAAACAAGATAGCGGTGGTTTGTTTGGTTATTGGTATTTGAGATTTGACTATTGTTTGTATCTTGTATCTTGGTTATTCATTTTTTTTAATAAATAGCATGGCACAAGTAAGCCTAAAAAATGTAGTTAAGAGTTATAACGGCAACGTGCCGGCAGTAAAAGACGTCAGCCTGGGCGTTGAGAATAAAGAGTTTTTAGTTTTACTTGGCCCCTCCGGATGCGGTAAATCTACAACGTTGCGAATGGTTGCCGGCCTTGAGATGCCTACCAAAGGCGAAATTTATATAGCCGACAGGTTAGTTAATAATGTTCCTGCTAAAGATAGGAATATAGCAATGGTTTTTCAAAATTATGCGCTTTACCCGCATATGAATGTCTATGATAATATGGCATTCGCTTTAAGGCTGCGTAGTTACGCCAAAAGCGACATTGAGAAACGTGTAAAGGAAGCAGCGCAAATTTTAAGTATAACCCACCTTTTAGAGAGAAAACCGCGAGAGCTTTCTGGAGGTGAACGTCAACGCGTTGCCGTGGGTAGAGCCATAGTGCGAAAACCCATTGTTTTCCTTTTTGACGAGCCTTTAAGTAACTTAGATGCTAAACTACGCGTACAGATGCGTACTGAAATTCATAAGCTGCATTTAAAAATTCAAACAACTATGATGTATGTTACTCATGATCAAACAGAAGCCATGACCTTGGGCGATAGGATTGCTGTAATGAAGGACGGGAACTTGCTGCAACTTAATAGCCCCTTGAATGTTTATAACAACCCCGTGAATAAATTTGTAGCCGGATTCATTGGCTCTCCGCCGATGAATTTTATGAAGGGTAAGGTCATTAAAAAGAACAACGCTTTATATTTTAATGAAGGCAATTTTCAAATAAAAATATTAGAGGGGATGTATAATAAGCTAAATAATTACATAGATAAAGAAATTATATTTGGCATAAGGCCTGAAAATATCTACGATAAGCTTTTCGCCTCTAATGCGACTCCTGAGAATACCGTACGGGTAGTATGTGATGTCGTAGAGACGATGGGTTCCGAAAATTATATTTATCTTTCTACCGGTAAGCATATCTGTGTTTGTGTTGCAGACGCATCTAACATCCCAGCCATAGGAAGCATGATAGAGGTTGTCTTTGATATGAAGAGGGTTCATTTTTTTAACTCTTCTACAGAAGAAACCATTGTATAATTTTATTTCACTTATAGCTTTATTTTTCTTTATTGTCACCGCCCTCATTATAACTTCCATAGGAAAGCTTAAATTTATATTTTTTTTATCCGCTTTTTTTATTTTTATACTTTTATTCTTAGTATTTAAAAAACTGCGTTTAAATATAGCGCATAGTTTATATAACGAGTTAGAAAAACTGGAAGAAAAAAACAATCTCTTGATAGAAAGCATCTCGGAAAAAAAGAAAATTTTAGATACACTTCCTGCCAGATCCAAAAAAATATCTTCTCTTTTTAATGTATCTTGTGATTTTCTTGAATTAATCGAGCCGGACGAAATTTTTGATTTCATCATTAATACGTCAACTAAACTGTTCCCCCAAGCAGATAGCGTACTGCTCTTTCTTCTAGAGGACGGTTGTCTTAACCTTACTCGTTCAGTAAAACAAAGAGATACTGTAATTAAGGAAAAGCGAGGCGATATTATAGAGAAATGGGTTTTGAAACATAACCAATCTCTTGTCGTCGAAGATATTACAAAAGATTTTAGATTTGACTATAACAAAGTGCTGGCATTTAAAGAACGTAAAATTCGTTCTTTTATCGCTAGCCCTCTAGCTGTTGGAGACGTGATGCTGGGCACAATGAGAGTGGAAAGCAACAATGCTTCGCATTTTCTTATGGATGATTCAAGGCTACTACGCAGCATATGTGATTTAGGCGCGGTAGTAATAGAAAGAGCGGACCTTATCAGGAAAGCCGAAGAACTAGCCATAAAAGACCCATTGACCTCCCTGTTTTTGAGAAACTATTTTCTTGGGCGATTAAAAGAGGAAATAAGGCGCGCTTCATCTAAGCATACAGGTATAGGGCTAATTATGTTAGATATTGATGATTTTAAAAAGATAAATGATATCCATGGGCATGGCGTAGGCGATTCTGTATTAAAGAAATTAGCACAAATACTTTCAGATTTAGTGGGCAACTCAGGAGACATTATTTGCCGTTTTGGCGGAGAGGAATTTATGATTCTTCTTGTTGAGTGTAGCCCCGACCGTCTTATTTCAACGGCAGAAAAAATTCGTAAAACTATTTGCGAAACTATAGTTAGTTTCCGCAGGAAAGAAGTGCATTTCACTGTTTCAGCGGGGGCTGTGCTATATCCGAATGAGCGCCCCGATGTTTTAGAGTTTATCGATAGCGCTGACAAGCTTCTCTATAAAGCGAAAAAGGAAGGGAAAAATAAGGTATGTTATACTGGGTGTTAATTATTTTTATTTTTTTATTTTTAGCGATAGAAATCTATCTATTGAATAAATTTCGTAAGCAAATATTATTGAATAAGGAAAAGGTGATAGAAAGGAATAATATCCTTAATAAAGAATTGGAACCATTAAAGAAAAATATGGATGATCTAGAGCAAGAAATGGCGGAGCATTTTTTCTTTTACGACATTGCAAGGAAAATTGCTCCTTTTTTAGATAAAAAAGATTTATTTAGGGTATTCTGCGAGGAGATGAAATATCTAGGCACCGTAGAGGACGTGAAGTTTTCAAAACCTTTCAGGGAAGAAGGTTATGCGGTATGCAAAGTGGGAGAAGGGGCTTCCGACTGCGTTTATATAAAGACAAAATCGAAAAAAATAACACAACATCTCAAGCTACTTACAAAGCTGCTCGGCCTATGCGTCGAAAGAATAGCGCTATACGAAAAGTTTCAGCAGCTATCCATATACGATCCCTTGACGGGAAGTTATAACCGCAGGTATTTTATGGCTAGATTTTTTGAGGAATTCGAGCGCGCTCAGAAATTTTCTCTTAACATGTCGTTTCTAATGATTGATATAGATAATTTTAAAAACATAAATGATGCCTACGGGCATTTGGTAGGTGATGCCGTATTAAAGGAAATAACTCGGTTTATAAGAGAAAATATACGAGAGATAGATTTTGTGTCTAGAATCGGAGGTGAGGAGTTCTCCATTATTTTACTGGAAACCGATAGAACCGGCGCGATTATGGTAGCTGAAAGAATTTGTAGTAGAATTTCAGCGGCTACAATTAAAGCATTTGACGAAATCTTAAATATGACTATAAGCATTGGTGTCGCAAGTTTTCCTCAGAATACTCTGCATGTTGATGTCCTCATGGAAATAGCAGATAAAGCTCTATATAAAGCTAAACTTTCCGGAAAAAACAGAGTGTGTTGGTTTTAATGTTTGAAGGAAACCCATATGCTTATGCGTAAAACAACTCTTTCAAAAATCTATTAACGCAAATGAAGGCTATTAATTTTTTTCTTGAAAGAAGATATCGCGTTTTAGTTTTAATATTTTTTGCATTATTCTTTTGCCTCGGCACAAGCATATATAAAGATTATGGTATTTCTTGGGATGAATATAGGCAGCGGCAAACCGGCCTAACGACAGTACGATATGTTTTCCAAAATAATCCAGCATTGTTGACATATTCCGATAGATATTACGGCGCTGCCTTCGAGGTGTTATTAATTGCCATTGAAGTTTTTTTGAAATTGTCAGACATACGAACAGTATACCTCATGCGGCATCTTGTGAATTTTCTCGCATTCTATATAAGCGTATTCTTTTTCTATAAGTTATGTAAAAATAGATTCAATAGCTACAAGATTGGTTTATTAGGTGCTTTATTTTTGATTTTGAGCCCTCGAATTTTTGCCGATTCTTTTTATAATTCAAAAGATTTAGTTTTCTTATCTGTATTTATAATAAGCATTTATACTTTAATTTTGTATCTAAATAAAAAAACTTTACTCACAGCAATTGCGCATGCAATAGTTTGTGCTTTTCTTGTTGATACACGTATTATGGGCGTTATTGTTCCTTTTTTTACCATCTTTTTTATATTTACTGATTATTTATTGGCAAAAACGCATAAGATAGACAAAAAAAACATTTTGAACTTTGTTGTATATCTTTTTATATTATGTATTTTTACTATAATGTTCTGGCCTACTCTCTGGAATAGGCCATTACACCAGTTCGTTAGGGCCTGCATGCTTATGAGCCGTTATCCTTGGAAAGGAGGAGTTTTTTATTTTGGCCATGACATAAAGGCAGCGTATCTACCGTGGCATTATATACCGGTATGGATAGCGATTACTACCCCTATTGTTTATATTATTTTTTTCTTTTTTGGTTTGTATACTTCTTTGAAGCGATTATTGATAAACCCAATACAATTTTATTTTCAGAGAAGAAATGATGTGATTTTTATGGCATGGTTTTTTTTACCTTTAATAAGTGTAATTTCCTTTAGGTCAGTGGTGTACGATGGATGGCGGCATTTATATTTTATATACCCTGCATTTCTTCTAATTTCTTTAGTGGGTTTATTATCTTTTTTGAAAACTATTAAAAATAAATTTAAAGGTGCGGTGTATAAGTTTACCAACTGGACAATCATTCTTATCGTTGCCGCCAGCATTATAAATGTGGCTAGATTTATGATACGATTTCATCCTTATCAGAACGTTTATTTTAATATGTTAGTGGGCACAATGAGAAATGCAAAGAAAACTTTTGAACTAGATTATTGGGGATTATCATACCGGCAAGCGCTAGAATATATCTTGAAGCATGATCAGGATAAAACGATAAAAATTTTTGTAGAGTCACCTCCCGGTTGGAAGAATGTTAGTATTCTACATAGCAAGGAGCGAAAACGATTAGTGTTGGCAAAAAAAATTGAGGATGCAAAATACTTTTTAAGCAACTATAGGTGGCACGAAGAAGAATATTCATACAAAAACGAATTCTACTCTATAACCATTGACGGCGCAAAAATTATGGTTGTATATAAGCTTTGATGGGCTTTGTGGCATATATAATGATATTTTGTTTGATGCGTTCGCGGCGCCGAGCACCAACCTTGAATGAAACACGCGTTTTAGCGCGAGTTGCGTGGTAACGTATAATAAAGTGTGTAAGTTCTCTGGCAAGTAAATAAAAAAGGGTGTATCCTTTTTGTGGATAATCCAATATTAACCACATAGCCGTTACAAGCGGCTAATTAAAAGGAGGTACACCCTTATGGAAGTGCTG